>DATFLS010000244.1:0-7067 GCA_035267465.1 bacterium | reverse complement strand
AGATATCCCACATTGCTGACATAATTCCTGAGACCGGGATCCTCGTACAGACCAATCCCGGCAATCTTGGAAGCGATGGCCATTCCTATCCCTTCTTCTGAGAAGGAAAACACATCAGGCACATCCTGCTCCGGCAGGGCTATACGCCGGCGAATGGCGGACAGATTGCGATTCCGGTAGGTGTCCTGTCTGAATTGTCGGTATTGGTCCACATCGATTCTATATGAATAGAACGTCTCGAGCAGAGAGTCATCGCCATGCAGTCTGGTGGTAAATCGTTCGGCGAACCCCTTCACAGCAGCAGAAACCCCGGAACGGGATACCTCCGTGACAGATGCCTCCTGTCCAATCCGGGTGAGAACATCCGTGGTTTGCCGTTCCCCCTGAAACGCTTTCCCTGAAACGTACCCGGAATATTCCTCAACCGTGACCCTGTACCATCCATTCGATTGCTCCTGGACCTCCACGCTGGTACCCTGCGACAGTTCCGCGACGGCCGGAAAGAAGGAGCCCGGCCCCTCTCGCAGAACGGCACGTTGCCGTTTTATGGTTTCGGTACTTCCGGCCAGAAGCAGACATCCTGCCAGTAAGAGTATCACTCCTGTGGCAGAGCGAATGACATTCTTCATGATTAGACTCCTTCAGTATGATTTGGCGTCGAGATAGTTATATCGGCTATGGAACGTATCCCTTCAACACTACTTCGTTTCCAGGGTATATACTCCATCCCAACCCGACAATTCTTGCTGCGAGAGCACCTCACAACGCCGGTACATGATGTTTGACACCTGATCCTGAAATACGCCGTTCGCCAGGTCGCCAAACACCTGCATCGCCGTCTGCCAATCGCCTGATCGATATGCCTGCAAACCTTCATGGTATTGATGGATCAGGGAAAAATCATAGTCCACATTTGCACTTTTATCATCAATAAGTTCATAGATTTTCACCGGCCGCTCTTTTCCCTTTACCCGCAGCATATCCAGTTCCCGGCAAATGAATTCCCCGGCAACCAGCCGGTAGGTTGATTCGCTGAGAATAATTTTCGTTTTAAAGATTTTATTCACCCCTTCCAGCCGTGCAGCAAGATTCACATCATCGCCGACTGCGGTATAATCTGTGCGACGTTCCGAGCCGATATTTCCGGCAACGATATATCCGGAATTCAACCCGATTCTGGTGTTGAGGTGAAATTGTGCCGAAGGTCCGGAATCCTTTCCCAGTTCAGTGAGCGCCTCGCTGTACTTCCGGTGAGCCAGTGCCGCCTGGCACGCGAGAGAAGCATGATCTTCCCGGGGAACGGGCGCCCCGAAGATCGCCATAATTCCGTCACCGGTATACTTATCGAGCAATCCGTTGTAATCCAGAACGAAACCGGTCAGTGTATTGAAATATTGATTCAGATAGCGCACTAATTCCCGGGCGGCTTTCCCTTCGGAGAAGGTGGTGAAATCGTAAATATCCGTGAACATCACCGTGGCGTAGATTTCATCGCCCCCTAGTTGTATCAGATCCGGGTGTTCCATCAGATTTTGAATCACGTCCGGATGGACGTACCGGGTGAAGACTTTCCGAAGTTCCATCTTCGACTTCCCCTCCACCATAAAACTCACCAGCGCGATAAACACGTAGGATCCCACGAAGCCCGCTGCCGGGAATGTCATCTGAAGCCAGATCCGATCCAGCCGCCAGACCAGTAAAGGCAGGGCGACGATATACGCTATGATGAACATCATTGCAATGCTGTTGTAGCGTAGCCGCAACCGGGGAAAGAGGAAAATGGTTAAAAAACAAACCAGCGCCGTATTCAGGAAATTCAACCACCACGGAACTCTGGCCACAAAATCTCCCTGCAAAACATTGCTCAAGACCGTGGCCCAGATTTCCATCCCCGGATAGGAGTAATCTCCGGTAAAGGGGGTTGGTTTCAGATCTTTTAATCCGGAGGCGGAGGCGCCGATAATAACGAATTTATCATGAAAGATCCCGGGATCAAGCGAGGTGGTGTCACCGGAGGCTGCCGTCTGTATTACCGCGCTGATGGGATAGTACCGGAACACGCCATCGGGACCTCCCGGTCCATACCAGTTCACCAGATAGTTCCCATGCTCATCGACCGGGATCGAAGTGGCGCCGACCCGTAATGCCTCTTTTTCAAATTGTACTGACTCACCGGGATGTTCCATCAGCCAGCCGCTGAAGGCTAAATTCGGGTAAATTTGTCCACGATATTCATGCAATAGCCGAATCCGGCGGACTACTCCGTCCGGATCCGTTCGGATATTGGTAACGCCCAAAGATTTTGCTGCGTGCAACAGCGTGTCGATGGGCACCAGGGCTCCCGTATAGTTGAATGATTGCTCCGGCTTCCTTCCCTCCACCGGAACGGCAAAGCGCGCGAGCGGGGGAGTCGCCCTGCTTGAATCCACCAGGAACTCCAGTCCCAGACTCACCCGGTCGTTCTGCGCAATGGCTCGTGCGAACTGGCCGTCAGTCTCCGCCGCATAGGTTTCTTCCCGGTTTAAATCCGGATCATAAAATAACATATCGAACATCACCGCCCTGGCACCGACATCGGTAAACAGGTCCGTCATGACGGCATAGAAATTCCTGGGGAACGGATACTGAATTCCCACCACGTCCATAAAATATTCCAGACTGTTATTGTCGATATCAACCAGCAAGATGCGATCATCGACTTTCTCCGGCACCGGATAGCGGACGAACCGGTAGTCGAGGGTCTTGAGTTCTATTTCCTGCACAAATTGAAATTGATATATACCATATGCAAGAAGTGTGAAGCCGAGCGCGGCAGCGAGACAGATATACCACCGAGTGTAATTCTTGGTGAGCCGGGTGAGGAAATCTTGTATAGCCATGGCAGTTCAACTATATACGGTGTTACTCCCAGGATATTTCAAGATAGGAGAATGATCGCCGGTGTGCAATATTTTTTAATACCGGGATTTTCCGGGGACATGTGTGTTCTGGGAGTATCCGGATCCATGCCGCATCATCCGGATAACATATCCAATCAACAATACTGTGAAGAGAGTCGGTATCTCCGGATCAATTTCGACTCAGACGATCGAGCTCTACCAGTTCAACAGCGCATTACAACCTTCACTCAGCCGGACTCAACCTCCGGTTCGGATTCCGTAAGCGCAGACGCTGCAATTGATTGTTTCCCGGCGATCCCTAATTGCTTAAATAAAAACTCAAACTTTCCCTGCAAATCATCCATAATCACCGACTTGGTATCCTCCGGGAGATCCCACAACTCGCGCTTGAAGGGGGCATGGGCTTTTTTCCGCAGCTTGTAGAAGAATTGCTGATCGGTCCATCCGGCTTTCCGTTCCGGAGAGTGGTATTCTTTCAGATATTGGTACATTTGTTCACGCAGTTTCTTCGGGAACCGTTTGTGATCCATGATGAGATTTTGAAAGCCGGTGGCCAGGTGAATTTCAGCCGTGCCCATTTCCGGGAACTTGTGGAACAGATCATCCGGGAGTGTGGAGGCGCCATGCTGCACCGCTCCAGCCATCCCGTATTCTTTCCGGGCAATCTCGGACAACGTTTTGAGAGTATCGAAATCTACATTTACCTCTGTGATGGACCCATCCGGCGCCGGGACCCCGCCATGGGTTGTTCCGGTTTGCACACTAATTTTCGACGGTCCGTTTCCTTCCTCCGATTCACCATTCGACTCCAGCGCTTGCTGCAATCCTTTCATATACGCACGGAGTTCTTCAGGTGTGCTGTTCTGACTGCCTACTTCACCGATCTCACCCCCGACCGAAATGGTGACGCCCCCCGGACTCTTGGATCGGATATACTGAATGAGCTCCGCGCTCACAGTGTAGTTCTCTTCCTGTTGATCACGAACGGAGTTCCGGGACAGATCCACCAGGGTGGACGTATCAATATCGATGTTATAAAATCCCGCCTGAATAGCCTGATCAATTAATCGCCGGATCACCTCGATCTCCGCTTCCCGATCTTCGTGGTATTTCGAGGCATTCACCTGAAAATGATCTCCCTGAATAAAAATCGGACCGTACCCTTTCTCCCCTTGTTGCTCTTTGATAGCCGCTGCCAGAACGCAGGTGGCATATTCCGCCGGTGACTGGTCGGTGTATCCCATTTCCGATTTCGCCAGCTCAAAGATGACCGGACCTGCGTTCAACGCGCGCTGGGCCCGGATGGCAGCCCGGGCTTCATCGTAGGCCGGCCCGCGAAGGTTGAACGCCGGAACCGTAAATCCGGAGACTTTCCCCTGCCCTATGTGATCGTAGAGCGACTGAATAGACGCCGGGTAGACACCGACCTGCTTTCCTATCTCGCGAACAACCCGATAGGTCAGCTGTTTGACCTCCTCCGAACGACTGAACACTGCGGTATACACCAGGTCGTCAATAACGTCATCCGCCCAGAGCCGCTCCTTATTCAACACATAGATCTCGTTCTCTTCCGGCATGATTTCAACAATACCATGGATTCCCTGAATAAGGGATGCTTCATCTTTGAAAATAGCCACAGGTTTTTCCTTTCTTCAGTGCTGTTAAAGGTATTGAAAGACAATCCCAAGGGTCCAATCGAAGGTTCTTTCCTCAATAGACCCACTTTAGCGGAAGCTATGGGAGAACACAATGTTAATTATAGTGTTTCGTCCTGGTTCGGGAGAATTAGTGCAATCTATTTTGTGCCATATCTTTCCGATTTCATTGCATGTAGAGCCATTTCATCGAGGCTGTGGGAGAATACCAAATCAAGGAAAAATTGTCATCCTGAGCGAAGCGCTCCAAAGGAGTCCCTTCGGGGAAGGATCTCCTAGCTTGATGCTTCCAACTGATTCAAACGCTTGCATACCAAGTGATAGCGGCATAACGAGGAGATCCTTCGAATCCGTCCCACACATCGGGACTCCGCTCAGGATGACATCTTTTCTACTCGTTGTTTTCACACCACCTCCATGAAACGGCTCTATCAGCCAGATATTCTGAAGTGAGCACTCCTATTGAACGCTTGATTGCCTGTTCTCACACCGCCCCCGGTTCCCAATTACTCTCTCCCCGGGATCCCCGGCTCTGTCATCGAGCGGATATCCAGCGCCGCCTCCACTTCTTCTTCAGACATGAGATCCATTTCCTGAACCACTTGTGGTACGGGCTTGTTCTCTGCGGCCGCCTTTTTCACCACTTCCGCCGCTTTGTCATATCCGATGGCACGATTTAACGCCGTCGCGATAGAAGGGTTCAGTTCCACCACCTCTCTGCAGCGTTCCCGATTGGCTTCGATTCCCTCCAGGCACTTCACCCGGAACGCTTCAACTACATTCGCCAGGATGATGATACTTTCCAGCAGCGCATGCGCCATCACCGGCATCATCACATTCAGCTGAAAATTCCCCTGCTGATTGCATATGGTGATGGTTTGCACATTCCCCGTCACCCGGGCGCAGACCATCATCATCGACTCGCTCATTACCGGGTTAATCTTCCCCGGCATGATCGATGAACCCGGCTGAATTACGGGCAGCCGGATCTCTGCCAGTCCGCTGGTCGGGCCGCTGCTCAGCCACCGGATGTCATTCGCCATTTTCATCAGCGCCGAAGACAGGGTATTCAATCCGCCGGCTGCTGAGACACAGGCATCTTTGGAAGCCTGGGCCTCGAAATGGTTTTTCGCCTCGAAAAAGTCCAACCCGACCTTCTCTGCGATTCGCCGAATGACGCGTTCCGGAAATTCCGCCGGACAGTTAATCCCTGTTCCGGTGGCCGTCCCCCCGAGCGCCAGTTCGGCTAACTCTTCCGACGTTCGGCGCAGCCGTGTGACGCCCTGTTCAATTTGCCGGGCGTAACCGCCGAATTCCTGGCCCAGACGCACCGGGGTCGCATCCATCAGATGAGTCCGGCCGCTTTTGATCACATCGTCAAATTCCTCGGCTTTATTCTGCAGGGCGTCCTGAAATCGTTCCAGAGATGGGACCAGCTCCTCTTCCAGCGCTCGTCTGGCAGAAATATGTATCGCACTGGGTATCACATCATTGGACGACTGCGACATGTTGACATGATCATTGGGATGCACGGTTTTCTCACCGCGGGTTCCGCCCAGCAGCTCGGTGGCCAGGTTGGCAATCACTTCATTGGCGTTCATGTTGGTGGACGTCCCGCTGCCGGTCTGGTAGATGTCGAGCACAAAGTCCCGGTCGAGCTCGCCGGCGATCACCTGCTCTGTGGCCTGGATTATGGCATCGGCAATCCGCGCATCAAGCAACCCCAACTCCCCGTTGACCTGCGCAGCTGCCTGTTTGATGATGCCCAGCGACTGAATGAACCGCCGATGGAAACGGATACCGCTGACGGGAAAATTTTCCAGTGCGCGCTGGGTTTGGGCTCCGTAATACGCGTCCGCCGGGACATGCACTTCTCCCAGGGAATCGCGTTCGATCCGGGTGTTCTCATCCATACGCTATTCTCCGATGGGTTAACAAGTTCGTAGCATCTCTTTTCTCAAGGTAAAGTACGGATAAGAAAAATAAAAATGTCGGACCAACCCGGGAGTTCATGACTGGAAATCAATCAAGCAGCGTCTCTTTGACATTCACATAGAGCTCCCGGACGTGAGGCCGCATACGCTGTTCGGTATATACGCGAACAATTTCCTGGTCAGAGGAGATGATAAACGAGGCTCTCGAGTTGACACCGCTGCTGTTGTAGGTGCCATATGCTCTGGCAACCGCATAGTCGGGATCGGCCAGCAGCGGAATCATAATGTCGTTCTCCTCGGCATACTTTTTATGGGTGGCAACGTCGTCACTGCTGACCGCAACCGGAACGATCCCCATTTGCCGGAATTTCTTGTAAGAGGCGTTGAGGTCTTTCAGCTCCGCATCAACCCCCGGATGACCATCGTGGGAATAAAAATACAGCAGCACCATGCCTTCGTTCATTAATTGACTCAGACTCACTTCATTCTCTTCCTGATCCGGCAAAGCAAAATCCGGAGCAAATGTGCCCGCCGCTTTGATCCGGTGCTCATTGTACACATCCATTAATGCCATAGCC
>DATFLS010000243.1:0-2168 GCA_035267465.1 bacterium | reverse complement strand
GTCATGTTCCATTGGAATACAGTGAAAGTGGCAGACCGTTACTCGGTTTCCAGCACTTCCCGCAGTTGACGCAGAGCTGCTCTGCCGGATTCTCCCGAACGAATTTGCATCATTGTTTCCACTGGTGTGATATATACATATCCATCTCCCGACCCACCGGAATATGCGTGGTGCCGGATGAGATGAAGGTACTTCTCAAGCCGGTTTTCCCGACAGATAAATTCCAGTTTCGCCATTTTGGTGTACTGCTCTACGCATTCCATGGAATAGTCCACGTTTTTCGGGTCGATCAGATGAGATCCCACACCCATTATATTATCTACCACAAAGGCCTGGATTCCCTCCTGCTCAAGTGCTTCGATTATCCCACCGACCTTTTCACAGCGGACGATGGCTTTGACTTCTCGCATAAGAATTCTCCTAACTGAGTTGGTCATATTTCATATTCGGAAGAGTTTGAACTGAGAGATCACCCCTCCGATTTTCACATCAGAATAAGGGACTGTTACCCGCCTTATCTGCTACTCAACTGAATTTCAAATTGTATACCATACCCGGAAACAAGCCTTCCCAGGAGAGTGAAGTGTAGAATATTCTACAACCAGAGATGGGTTTTTAGCAATCCGGAGAAACGCTGTACGCTCAAAGATGATCCTTTGATGAGCGATCGAGGACTGCTTAACCACGGCGCACCCGGGTCTTCATTGGCTATTTCTCTGATGGAAATGTCTGACATAAAGAAATTTGAAGTAGGCGCAGTCCGGATACTTTCCCTATCAGGGTGTGGTCAGCGGGAACGACTGATCGGTGCATTCAACACAACCTCACGATCCCTGCCATCGGGCAATCCTGTGAACCGGAGGGATACAGAAGACGATTGATATTCTCGCCGATGGGGAAAACAAATGATACCTGCAATCGACCCGATGCCGTCACTTTCGGTGCGTTCAGCGAGAGAGATCCAGCCCATGGGGGTAATACTCTCTTTTTCAGTCTTCAGTGTTACCTGCTCGTCCCAATTGACAGGTAAAACTTCCCGGTGTTTACTCCAGAATGAAACAAACACAAAGGTATGTGTGGCCAGGTTTTGCTCTGTATACCACTCCGGCCGGGCCCCATTTCCTCTTTCCATCCATCGAATCGTCTTTTCCACCTGTTCCTTTGGGAGTATCCTCATCCCGGTGTGCGCAAAGATTCGTTCTGCATCGGGCATTCTGTATTCTGATTGATTTGCCAGGCGATCCAACTTCTTCTCCGCTACTATCGGTCCATATTTTAGCGCTGCCTGGTATCCGCCGGCAGAGCCTACCGCATCAGTTAAGATCTGGAGACCAGCGCCTTGCGGATCAAATCGTACTAATGCCTCCCTCCGATTAAAGTCAACCAGCACTTCTTCAACTCCGGGGATTCGTTCGAGTGCACCCTGCACTCGTTGGACATAATGGGGGTTTCAGGTCATTCCAATCACAGCAAAGGCCACGTCCAGCAGCTCTCCGGAATCACCCGCAATTCCACCGTCGACCCCCAGGGCTTTCGCTGTCGCTAACCAGGAAAAGGCTTTCCCCGGGCGTCCGAATGCGATAAAGCCCGAACCATACAGTAAAAGTCTTCTGAGTATAGTCCGACGTTGTACCATCTTACAAACCATACCTTTCCTTTTACACGTTCCGTGTGATATAGATTGTGTTATTTTTCACCTGAGCATTGTAAGGATCCAGCGGTCTGGGTGGCGGACCTTTGATATTGATCCCCTGTAGGTTGTAATGCCCGTCATGACACGCACACCAGATATACCGTAAATCGTCCCGATACTGCACAATACACGACAGATGGGTACAGATGGCTGAAAAGGCCCGGTATTCGGAATTTGGTTCCGGAGTGCGAATCAAAATCACCGGCTGAGATCCGAATTTTACAATTTCGCCCGCATTCGGTTGTAGTTCGTCGATGGTCCCTGCCTTTACAGCCGCGGGTAGTGCTTCGGCGACTTCCGGGGGCAACAAATATTGATAGACCGGATAGAAAACCGTGAGCAGCCACAGGCCAACAGAGGATTTTAATAATATATTCAGTACCTGTCTGCGCTTCGTCGTATCAGGTTTCTGAACTGGTGGATGGGATATTTTATTCATGATACACCTCCTTACGTACCATAGCACACAGTTACG
>DATFLS010000242.1:0-5995 GCA_035267465.1 bacterium | reverse complement strand
TCCTGGGGATGTTATACAGAAAGTGGCCGGAGGCGCCAACCCCGATCCGCTCTACATTTTCCCGGAACGCTCCCATGGGAAATCCCGGGAAACCCTGCACACCGACCTGAAACGGAACAACCCGTCCCTGGGCATCCTGAGCATAGCCGGTGCCACCGAATAAACAGTAAAAAAGAGTAACCGCGAGGCAGTTTAACAGAGTGGTATATTTCATGACGTCCTGCTCCGTAATAAATTCATTCCACACCGCCGTCGAACGTATCACCGGAAGTGGGCTCACGATTAATACCCCCCTCAGTTTCCGGTATAGTAATTCTATTCCCTGCGGAATCGTTTGTCAACAGGATTCATCACAGATTTCCAGCCCGCCGGTCAGTCAGCCTCGCAACCATCAGATGCACGTGACCCCAATCACTCCGGAAAGGTGATCAAACTACCGCATCTCCTGAATACGCTGCAGCATCCGGACAGCATTGGCGTTCTGCGGGTTTATCTGCAGGGATCGGGCATAATACTCTACGGCTTTGTCCTTTTCACCATATTTCATATACGCCTCTCCCAGACTGTCATAGACATTGGCTGAGTTGGGATATTCTTCCGCATTCAACTGCAAGATTTTGATGGCGTCCTCAAGCCGGTTTGCATTCATGAGTTGATACCCGAGAGTGTTGAGAAAATATTCGTTGAACAAATATTTGCCTGATGTGCTGTCCTTCACTTCATTATACCGTTCAATGGCGGCATCGACGCCATGCTCAGCGAGCACATCTCCGATCATCAGGTGCACCGGGATCTTCGGTAACTGATAAGGTTTATCGTACAGGATATTTACTATCTGGTCCCGGAAATTCCCTAAAGTAGTCCCGCTGGTATTATTCAGCAGCACTATCAGATGCTCATCCGTAACAACCCGGCTCAGCAACGTATTGAACCCGTTGATGCTGCCGCCGTGTTCGATGACTTTTACGCTGTCCTGCGAATCTGCCAGGGGGATATGATCAATGAACCAGGCGTATCCGTAGTAATTATTCGCTCTCTGAATGTGGGGTGAGAACAGCATATCTTGATATTGCTCTCCCAGAAGCCGGTTTCCGTACAGCGCCCGATCCCAGAGATATAAATCCTCCACGGTTGAATAGAGGGCCCCGGCTGCGTACGGGAGTGACATATTAAGAAAAGTGGCATTTTTATGTTCTCCCAGATTCCACTCGTACCCTTCGGCGCGCCTGGGAAGGATAGTCGCATGATGATCATATCCGCTATGCTTCATACCTACTGGTCCAAAGATCTTTTCCCGGAGCACCTGTTCATATGTCTGACCAGTGATCTCCTCTATAACTGCTCCCAGGATAAAATACCCGGAATTGTTATACCGGAATTGACTGCCCGGCTCGAATTCCAGATCTCCGCTGCAATATTTCTGAATAAATTCTTTGACCTCATAGGGATTCCGGCTGATGTCTTCTGTGAAGTTCGGTAGACTGGTATAGCTGGGAATCCCCGAGGTATGGGTCAGCAGCTGATGGATGGTTACCTGTGATCCGGTATCTTCACGATACCAGGGAAGATGCATTGTCAAGGGATCCCGTACATCCAGCTCCCCATGCTCAACCAGCTGCATGATCAGCATGGAAGTAAACTGTTTGGTGATGGAGCCCAGTCGAAACCTGGTAGCAGGGGTGTTTCGGATCTCCCACTCCATGTCAGCCAGACCGAACCCTTGCTTATAAATAACCGAACCGGATTCCGCCACCAGTACGGAACCGTTAAACAAATCGTTCTCATAGCAATATTGCATATATTCATCGATGGTATCTGCTGTGGTTTGCGCTTTCAGATATCCTGAACTCCATAACAAGCTTAGGATGAGTACCACTGCTAATCTTTTCTGCGAAATGAGCATGCCAGAAATCCTTTCCCGTCAGCTGATTAGTTGTTCATGAGATTGCGCCAAATATTGACGCATTCTTCTAAGAAATGCAAAGCAAAATTTCGATTGTTGAATAGCCGGTGGTCATTTGAGTGCGAGATATCACCTTGATGAATTAGTAGACCATGCCCACCGAACAATCTCCGACCTGAAAAGAATTGCCCTTGCCTTCCCGATTTAAATAGGGTAAAATTCCATAGATGGCGATAGAAGACCATTCCCGGTATTGATTCTGATAGATCGATAATTCCTTCGTATTTTCGCGGTGTGAACGATTGATTTGTGGTCCGCGTACTCCGTGGCTTCCATGTGGTGACCTTGAACTGAACAGGCTTAACATACTTTCACAAATGCGGGTGTGGCAGAGAGGACAGATCCTTTCGATTGACAAACATACTCTCACAATAAAATACTCGCCTCCCTGCTGGCAAGACCATCGGAGGTGTCCATTATGGAGATTCACACAACTCCGGAGTGGGACCCGATGCGTGACCATCCCCGGTTTCGGAAGAACCTGTTTCAAGGATTCTCCGCTCATTCTGTGGTCTGTGTACCGATCCGGGCGGAGGGTATCATCATCGGCACGTTACTCCTGCTGAACAGGGAGCAAGACAGAGTTTTTCAGGAAGCCGATGTAGAGTTTCTTGAACAACTGGCCACCATCACCGCGCCGTTTCTACACAATGTTCACAAGATCCAGGAGTATTTCGCGCCGCCAATCGGACGGGAGAAGCTGCTCGCCAGGTACGAATCCCTGGGACTGCTGGGAAAAAGTGAGAAATTCCTGGAGCTCCTGCATGCCATCGAGGCAGCAACCCGATGTGACGTGCGGGTGGTGCTGGAGGGTGAGAGCGGGACGGGAAAAGAGCTGGTCGCCCGTGCCATTCATCAACTGAGTGGCAGGAGCCGGAAGAAATTCGTGCCCGTTGACTGTGGCGCCATTCCGGAACATCTGTTGGAAAGCGAGCTGTTCGGGCATGTGAAGGGAGCCTTCACCAGCGCAGCCGCCGATCGCAAGGGCTTGTTTGAGGGCGGCCAACGGGGGCACCCTGTTCCTGGATGAAATCACTGATGTCCCTATATGCAGAAACACCGAATCTGTGGCGTCCCATGGAAGAGATGATCATGTCTCTCACCTATGTGATCAATCTGGTTACGGGCATCTGTTTCGTGGGGATTTATAGTCTCCTGGTGAAGGATAAATCTCTGATGACAGGCGTCAAGCTCGGACTTCTTTTTGGGGTAGCCACCGGTTTTTCCATGGGATTTGGTACCTACGGGGTCATGCCGATCCCCATCGCCCTGGCATGGGGTTGGTTTCTGGGTTCCCTGGTCCAGGCGACCGCCGCCGGCGCAATCACGGGTGCAATTGTTACATCCTGAACATCGGACGGAGATCGCCTTCAGAGAACTTCCGGCCCGGTGAAACCGTTTCCGGTCCTTCCTGTATTTACTCTTGCCAAGGGGGGAGAATCCGATACGTGCTTTTCCCCCATTCGGTGCGGCGCGGCTTAATCGAATTTTCAGGGACGGACCGGATTCGATGGGTATATGGAATCGTCAATGATGCAGTCCGTGGTTTTCACACCACCGGCAATACTTGCCTCCGCGTTTATTTCGCGAAAAAGGAAGTCCCGGATCGAGCCGGAGCGTCGTAGGTCAGACGGTCCGGGTTGTCGAGTGTAAATGTGCCCAGATCCCTGTACAGTTCACCGTCATCGGCAGTCCGGTAGGCGTGTTACGCGTTACTCTCCGGGAACGAAGTGCTCTTCTTCGGTATCCGGGATATTTCTTCGGCATTGTTGAAGCACTTCTCTGCCATCCGGAGCGTTCTTTTCTTGATTCAGAAACGCCCCTTCCCTGCCGAGTATCCCTTCTCCCACGTATTGTTGGTCCGCTCCTGATTCTGGCTTGCTTCAAAGTTTATGAACATTAGGGACACCACTTCCGATCCCCTGAAGGTGGCCACGGTGGCTAACACCGCCAGTGAAGTTCCGGTAAAATACAGGTGATGGACACTGCCCAGGATGCCGCCGACTAGAAATAGGATGGCGGAAAACAATGCGATGGCTGTGGCGATTCGCGCCCGGAGCAGGTCCATGCGGACGAAGAGGAAGACAACAACCACGGTGGCAAATGAATATGAGAGCAGTAGTCATCATTTGCCCTCCTCTGGAATGATTCATATATTGAGGCACGCTTAATCGAGTTGAGTACCAGGCGATGAATATCTCAATACGAAGAAAATCCTGTTCAGAGGGAAAACCGTTCCGACGGGAGCACATTCATGAAGCGTCCACCTGGTCCTGACGGCCTCCCTTTCATCGGCAGTTTGTTGCGGGCCCGGCGCGATCCGCTTCGTTTTGCGCGGGATGTGACGCGAGCGTATGGGGACATCGCCTATTTCCGCATCGGAATCTACACCGGCTATTTGCTCAACCATCCGGACCACTTCCGCCACGTTCTGCAATCAAACCTCCGCAATTACAGTAAAGAGAACTACAATTATAAAAAACTGAAACCGGTGCTCGGAGAGGGACTGATCACCGCGGAGGGTGATTCGTGGCTGCGGAGTCGCCGGTTGATACAGCCGGTCTTTCACAGGAAGCGGATCGCGCGGGTCGGCTCCATCATCACGCAGGCCGCAACCGGCATGCTGGATCACTGGGCTGCTATTGTTGATCGGGACCGGACGATCAACCTGAATACGGCCATGATGCGGCTGACATTACGAATCATCTTCCGGGCGTTGTTCAGCATGAACATCGGTACCGAGGCGAACCAGGTATTGCACTCATTTACGAGGCTGAACGAGGATATTGCTCAGCGCTTTCGAGCGGTCTTCGTGCCGCCGCCCGGGATACCGACTCCGCGAAATCGTAAATTCAAACGGGAGCGAGACAACCTGGACCGGGTGGTCTATGAGATCATCCACCGGAGGCGAGCGGACGGCAATTCGCACGACGACCTGCTGGAGACGCTGTTGAGTGCCCGGGACGAATCTTCCGGACAGCGCATGACTGACCGACAGATCCGTGATGAAGTGATGACCCTGATGCTGGCGGGGCACGAAACCACCGCGAACTTACTTACCTGGACCTGCTATTTGCTGACACGACATCCGTCGGTAGTAAAGAAATTACGAACAGAACTACGTACGGTACTGGGAGGACACGAACCCACCGCTGACGATCTCTCCGAACTGCAGTATACAAAACAGGTGCTGCAGGAATCGATGCGGCTGTATCCGCCTGTATGGATCATCAGCCGGCAGGCGAAAAATGCGGACACCATCAGCGGCTATCCCATTCCGGCCGGGTCGACGGTTACGATGTGCACATACACTATCCACCGACATCCGGAGTTCTGGGAGCATCCTGACGCGTTCCGTCCCGAACGATTTGATCCCGGCCGGAGTGAGCACCAATCTCCGGAGGCGTATTTCCCTTTTGGTGCCGGACCCCGGTTCTGTATCGGCAACAACCTGGCAATAATGGAAGGACAAATGATTCTGGCGTGTATCTATCAGCGATACGGGCTGCGACTGGTTCCTGGGCACCGGGTGGAACCGGAACCTCTGGTGACCTTGCGTCCGCGTGAGGGTTTGCACATGTCGGTACATTCACCGGAGATCCGGCACGAACCGCATTGACGGACAGAACATCTAATGCAATGTCGCCGGATGTATGTCGGGCAGATCGCTGACCGGCATGGGCGGACGGTATGGGATGAAGCATCATTCCGGCAATCATATGAACGGCAAGCAACAAACTACCACCATGTCACTCCCTGCCCCGGATCGGGACAACGGATATTTTACCCCGGAAAGTATGATCCGCAGGATCAACCGGGAAGCGTTAGTCCTTCTGGGTGGATGGCGCGCAATTCTCCTGCAGCTGGCTCATCCGTTTGTTGCAGCCGGGGTGGATGAGCACAGTCACTTCCAAACCGAGATCCTTGCCCGGTTACACCGGACCCTGCAGTTCATGCAACATCTGGTGTTTGCGGATCGCCACCGGGCCCGGGAGGCTCTGCGGCACTTTCACGCCATGCACTCCCGTATTC
>DATFLS010000241.1:0-3224 GCA_035267465.1 bacterium | reverse complement strand
CTCAACAACAGAATAACCCCCACAAAGATAAGTTTCACCGCCAGGATCCGGCCGAACCGTCCGCCCCAGAGTTCAGCGCTGATAAGTCCCTGCCAGCCGAAGCGATAGGCCACGTTAAACACGCCGGTCGCCAGCAGGGTGGCTATGGTCGCCCATCCGACATACCGGAATCGTTCACCGATCCACCGGATTAACCCAGCCGCCCGGTCGTTCAATACCGGCTTCCGTACCACCGGAATTAGCACGATCCCCAGGAAAATCATCCCGCCGATCCAGATCATCGCACTCAGGATATGCAGATAAACAGAAAGGAAGTATAAAATTTTCATGTGTGCAGTCTGTGAGTCCAATCCTCCTGAGTTCCCGGTCCGGCTGCCTCAATCAGCTATCCTGCTCCAGTCGCGACTCCAGGAACTCCTTTAATGCGATAGCATTATTCTGCTCCCGGTCTCTGGCGCTGTAGATCAAAGTCAGGGTCTCATCCCTGGCCATTTGCAGCAGCGGTTTCCAGTCCTCCCGGTGCGACTGCAATTCCTGAAAGTATCGCTGCTTGAACTCCGCCCATTTGGACCGATCCTGATGAAACCATTTTCGGAGCTCGTTGCTGGGCGCCACCTCTTTTACCCATTCAGTTAATTGCAGATGTTCCTTGCTCTTGCCCCGTGGCCAGAGCCGGTCCACCAGCACCCGCTTGCCGTCCTCCGGGGTGACCTCGTCATAGGCGCGCTTTATTTGAATCATGGCAATCTCCTGTAAGTTCTTGCCGATACGCAACATTCAAACATGCCGCCTGAACAAGACAATTGCAAGACCCTGTGTTCACCTGCTTGCCAGAGATGCCGCCCCGCCGGAGCGGAAGATTTCCGGATTCCCGGGACCGGTAACCCGGATGTGCCCCACCAGTCCGCGTTCCATCCGGGAAAGGGCATGATCTACAATTTTATAAGTCCCGGGGACCTGAACCGTGATCTCCGCAACCGTGGCTCCGCCCGGCGCAACGGTCGTGGTCTGGACGTCCCGCAACGGCGCGGAAGTCAGAGAGGCACGATCATAAACGGTATCCATGATTTCCCCGATCACATGAAAGGAGGCATTGGAGTCAGGTCCGCCCACGCCGAAGAATATCCGGGCGGTCTCGCCGGACTTCACCCGGAGCGGATGCCGGTCGGTCAAAGCCCCCACCGATCCGTTCAGCACAAAATATTCCGGCTGTCCGTCCAGCAATTTGCGGTTACTGAAGTGGAGGATCCCTTTCGTTCCCAGGGATTCTCTGGTATAAATCTCCTGCTGCATCACATAGAATTCATGATCCACTGGCGGCAATCCGTCCTCCGGTTCCACCAGAATCATCCCGTACATACCATTGGCGATGTGATGGGCGACCATGGGCGAGGCACAGTGATAGACGAACAGGCCCGGCTTCAGCGCCCGACACGTGAAGCTCTTTTCTTCTCCCGGCGGCACCTGCATCACCGAGGAACCACCACCCGGTCCGGTCACGGCATGGAGATCGATGGAGTGGACCATGGAATTGCTGTCCGGATTCGCCAGGTGCACTTCCACCTGATCGCCCACCCGGACCCGCAGAAAGGGACCCGGTACTTTGCCGTTGAACGTGAAATAGGTGTAGACCGCTCCGTCATCTAGTTGTCCTTCTATCTCCTGTGCCGTCAGATCGAATCGAACATGCCCGGGGCTCTCCCGGGTGACAGGTGGCGGCAGATCCGCCGGATCTCTGGAAATATCCGGCGCCTCCCGGGCCACAGGCTCGTCGACCTGCCCCACCTCCAACCGGCCTTCCATACCAGCCAGCCGGTGACCGGACACGGTACAGAAATAATCGTAGCCGCCTTGCTCGGTGACCCGGAATACGATTTTGGTCTGCACTCCCTTCCGGAGCAGTCGATCCGAATTCACGCCGAACCGGGGCAGTGCGATATCATGAGTTCCCCCGTCCCCGTTTTCAAGGGTGATTTCCACCACATCGTTCATGTCCGCCCTGAGAAGCGGATTAGTTTGTCCCTCGATGTCACCGGCGGCTCCTTTATAAACCATCCGGCTGCCCTGTATGGCTGTTTTCAGCACATAAGCCACATCCGGGTTTCCCGTCACCGCATCCCCCTTCGCGTTCCCGGCAAACGATCCGGGACCAATCAGCGCGATTACTCCGATGGCCAGGACCAGACCACCGGTCCAGAGCGCAATCCAGAGTGAAGTTCTATTGGAATTCATAGTATATCCCTTATAAGCAATGGACTCGTCAGAAAGGGTTCTTTCTTCAGTTCACCTGTCGCCTCCATAGTGCCCGCCTCTCCTTGAGATAGGTTTATTCAGACCTCTTTGTCTGGAATATAGGAGCCGCCTCCTCCTTAATCAAGACATATTTATCTGATTTTAAACCCCAGGTAATCCGTTCTGCATTGTGGAGAAGGATCAACGCGGTGCAGTGTCTCTCTCTTGCACACTTTGATGAAGTTTCTCGGCAATTGTCACCTGTCAGTTGTCAATTGTCAATAGTCGTCAAGAAGCAGGATCGGAAAAGTTGTCGGCTGCTGTAATATGAATAGACGGCTATGCCCGTTGTCTTACATCATGCGAAACGGGAAAGTAACATATCGTCCTTTGGATGATGGAAAGCTTGTATGCAGATACACTTTCTGAGATGAGTTTGTCTGGCCAGGGGCAATATATTCTTGTCAGTGAATTAACTATGGATGTCTAAGCATCAGCCGCGGTAAAATATTCTGGGTATCAATCCGTGTCAATCTATTTTTTCAGTGTTAATCCCCGGTGTACCGGGACAGGCTGAATGCGATTTTTTCGGATTTTTGACGGTATTTAATTCTGATACAGGCTCACTCCCAGGCCTCACGAAGAAATCTGATGAAGTTGCCGTGCAGGATATGCTCGATATCTTCCTGTTCGTACCCTCTCCCATGGAGTAATGCCGGGATTTTTTGCAGGTCCGCGATAGTGTCCAGGTCATACGGACACTGTTCTGTGCCGTAGCCGCCGTCCAGGTCGCTGCCGATTCCGGCGTGCAGTGCATTGCCTGCCAGCTGACAGATATGGTCAATATTATCGACCATGATATCCAGGGTCAGGTTCATTTCCCTGGGATCGGATTCGCCCCGGATCCAGTCCGGCACCATCATCCAGGCATCCAATGGAACTCCGATGACTGCATCCCGGTTGATGAGTTCCCGGATCATTGCATCGCTGAA
>DATFLS010000240.1:0-2977 GCA_035267465.1 bacterium | reverse complement strand
CGCAACTCCTGTGACCACAATATAATCTCGTTGTCATCGCCAGGACTGTTGTTGCCTGTCGAAGTGAAAGTCCCATAGATATCAATCTATGGGGCTTTTTCATCAGGATTTGGGTGACAGGAATATCATAAATTTCTATAGAAATCGATTATACTTCACTGTAAATTTCCTTCAACGTTATACCACAGTGGCGTGAGAATATGTCCTACCGGAATAAGAGTATCGTGTGGATTGCCACCATACTGGTGTTTTTTGGCGTGGCTGCTGTGCTGTATGGTGGGCTCAACCCCAGAGAGACCACGCTCTTGTTGGGAGTATGCTTTATATGCGAGCTTATCGACAGTGGATTAGGAATGGGCTATGGTACTATTCTGACGCCGACACTGCTGCTGATTGGCTATCAGCCGGCTGATATCGTCCCCACTATTTTGTTTTCAGAATTGTTCAGTGGGTTTACCGCGGCATTTTTTCATAACGATATCAGGAACGTGGATTTCCGGGCTCGGGGGACCGATCTGAAACCGGCGTTACTGCTGGCGGGTGGAAGCGTTGCCGGCGTGTCCGTCGGGGTGTTTCTGGCGATGTCCGTGCCGAAAGATGTGCTGAAGCTGCTGATTGGCTGTATCATCTTCCTGGCCGGATTTTTTGTGGTGCTCCTGTCCCGGATGATGATCGAATACCGGCACTGGAAAATGCTCGGGTTATCCTGTGTAGCCTCCTTCAATAAGGCAGTCAGCGGCGGCGGGTACGGTCCGTTGGTTACCAGCGGACAGATCCTGAGCGGTGTCCAGGGCAAGGCGGCGGTCGGTATCACCTCATTTGCAGAAGCGTTTACCTGTCTGGTGGCCGTCAGTCTCTTTCTGTTCCAGGGTGGATATATTACCCTGCGGATTCTGATCCCGATGTGTACCGGCGCTCTGGTGTCTGTTCCGTTCTCGGTGTTTGCCATCAACAAAGCAAACGAAGATCATTTACGAATTGTTATTGGGATCCTCACCATGGGCATGGGTGCTCTGACTGTTTATAAAATATTTAATTAATCTGAACTATTCATGAGTCCACTTTGGGATGTGTTATTCTTTTCCGGATTATGGTTGATCCGGGCTAATTAGTTGGACAATCATGGCGTCGGGTCCACCGGGAGTGGTAGTCTGTATTTTACTTGCCTAGTCGTTGTGTGAGATTGGTGGTCACGCCAGTATACCGATGTGGGGAACGTCCACAAATAACATAAACATAATAGACCATCGATACCCCGAAGAAAAAAAGCCCGGGGACCGGCTGGGGTGCTTTTGGAAGTGACCGCGAAGCATCCGGAAGCAGTGCAGGGAAGTAGATGAAATCAGGTTTGGTTATTCAGATGACTGGTATCCTGAATTAACAACAGAAATCCCCAGCGGTATAAAAAGTTTTTTACAGGGAAGAGAATGACAACAGGGCCGAAAACGCGAGATTCCGTCTTCGAAGAAAGCAAAGATGTTCTTGTGTCAATCAGCTGAATTTTCCTTATTGGAATATTAGATATATATTATTAACTTAATTGTAATATGATTACGCTAACATTGTTTATTTAGCTGAAAATTATATTATTATATTAACCCTCTATCTGAATCGCTCTTACACAGAGTTGTAAAGATATGCCAGGGTATACCATTTGTCAGGAATTAAAACTGCAGTTGAAATGAAAAGGGGGAGCCTTATGAATGAAAGTGCGAGACCTGCTGGTATAGGTAACGTAAATCGGATGAAGCTCTTCATCGGAAGTTGTGTTGCACTGATCTCTACATCTGTGGCATTCGCCGTGGTTGGAGATGCGATGGGACCTCTGAAACAAGAATTTATCCTCACAAACCTCCAGATCGGTTACGTTGGTGGCGCGGCACTATGGGGGTTTGCTGTATCACAACTTATCTTTTCTCCTCTGGTGGATACGATCGGGTTTCGAGCGTTACTGCGGCTATCATTTCTTGGCCACCTGATAGGCCCCACACTGATGATCAGTGCCAATGGATTTTGGATGCTCTTTGTCGGCGCGCTTATTATTGCTCTGGCCAACGGACTGGTCGAAGCCTCAACCAATCCATTGGTTGCGACCTTGTTTCCTCAGGAAAAAACCGCCCGGCTCAACCAATTTCACGTCTGGTTCCCGGGCGGGATCGTGTTGGGGGGACTTGCCTCGTTTGGTCTCCGGCAGATCGGAGCAGGATTCATTGGCTCCTGGCAGAGTAGTATTGCGTTGATCTATATTCCAACGATCATCTATGGTATCATGCTGATGACAGAACCTTTTCCACCCAGCGAGAATGTCCAGTCCGGAGTTTCCATGAAGGAGATGTTCCGGGCCACCTTCACCCGGCCATTGTTTATATTGCTCTTATTCATGATTATGATCACGGCATCTCTTGAATTGGGACCGAACCGCTGGATTCCGGCAGTACTGCAGGCCGGGGGCATTGCGGGTATTTTGGTACTGGTCTGGATCAATGGCATAATGGCGGTATTAAGATTTTATGCTCATAAGTTTGTTGACCGATTCTCTCCGCCGGGACTGCTGGTGGGTTCAACACTTATCGCCGGGATTGGACTGTTCCTGTTCAGTTTCTCAGAAACAACAGTGATGGCTTTTCTCACGGCAACCATCTTTGCGGTCGGAGTCTGTTTCATCTGGCCGACGACCCTGGGATTGGCAAATGAACAGATCCCTAAAAGCGGCGCGCTGGGATTAGGATTACTCGGGGCGTCAGGGATGGCCGTGGTTGGATTAATTACGTCTCCCCTCCTCGGCGATATCGCCGATCAGTATGTCCCCCGGAAGCTCCCGAATCAGCAGACGGTTCTGGTGCTTGAACAAACCACCGAGACGTTTCCGGAATTCCTGGATACGGTGGATCCCGATCGGCGTTCGGATGTCCGAAATGCCGTAAGTCTTGCCGGACAAGCATTAGATGAGTACCGGCAGGAAGGCGCATTGCCCGGG
>DATFLS010000239.1:0-3732 GCA_035267465.1 bacterium | reverse complement strand
TCCCTCCGTGATGACGTTGCTTCGCCATTGGCTCCCAGGAATGATGAGGTGGAGATGGGAGAGGATGACGAGGAGGAGAATGGCAATGAGGAGGAAGAAACAGCCGCTGAAGAACAGCCGGTCGAAATTGACCTGGAGGGTTTCGAGCAGCGGGTGACAGTGTTACCACCCGAACCCGGAAATTATGGATACGTCAGTGCCGTCAGTGGGAAAGTCATTTATCACAGACGGCCTCGCACCGGTTCAGGCGATGAAGAGAGTCCCATTGTTTTGTTTGATCTGGAAGAACGCGAAGAGCAAACCATCGTGGAAGATGCCGACAATTACATGCTCTCGGCGACAGGGGAAAAATTATTGATTGTGAATAATGGCTCGTTATATATAACAGATATCGCCTCCGATCAATCTCTGGAAAACCCGCTTCCGACCGGCGATCTGGAAATGACCGTGGATCCCCGGGCGGAGTGGCATCAGATTTTCAATGACGCCTGGCGGCTGCAGCGGGACTATTTCTATGATCCCAATATGCACGGTGTGGACTGGCAGGCCATGCGCGAAAGATACGGCCAACTTATAGACGACTGCTTTACCCGCTGGGACGTGAATTATGTGATCGGCGAGCTGATTGCGGAACTGAATGCTTCCCATACCTATCGCGGAGGAGGCGACACCGAGGAGGCGGAGGATCGCGACGTGGGGTATCTTGGTGTCGACTGGGAACTAAACGATGGCGCCTACCGGATCGCCTCCATTATCCAGGGCGCACCCTGGGATGCGGAGGTGCGATCTCCCCTGGATAAACCGAATGTGGAGGTGGAGGAAGGTGATTACGTACTGGCTGTCAATGGCAGGCCGCTCGATGTCTCACAGGATCCCTGGGCCCCCTTTGAAGGGCTTGCCGGCAAAACCGTGGAACTCACCGTGAGTGACAATCCCTCCATGGATGGTGCCCGGAAGGTACTCGTAGAAACCATGAACAGCGAGACACGACTGCGGCACCTAACCTGGATCGAATCCAACCGCCGGCGGGTGGATGAAGCCACTGACGGCCGGGTCGGGTATATCTATGTCCGCAGCACGGGGGTGGATGCCCAGAACGAGCTGGTCCGGCAGTTCGCCGCGCAGTTTCCCAAACAGGGTCTGATTGTTGACGAGCGGTTCAACAGCGGCGGGCAGATCCCGGATCGGTTCATTGAGCTGCTGGACCGGCCCCCGCTGGCGTTCTGGGCGGTGCGAGACGGCAAAGACTGGCAGTGGCCTCCGGTGGCGAACTTTGGTCCCAAGGTGATGCTCATCAACGGGTGGAGCGGCTCCGGCGGTGACGCCTTTCCGGACTATTTCCGCAAGCGCGGCCTGGGGCCGTTGATCGGTACCCGCACCTGGGGCGGGCTCATCGGGATTACCGGTGCCCCGGAGTTTATTGACGGCGGAGGAATGACCGTCCCCACCTTCCGGATGTATGACCCGGATGGGACGTGGTTCGACGAAGGCCATGGGGTGGAGCCGGATATCCCGGTCCCGGAAGATCCCGGGCAACTCTCCCGAGGGACGGACATGCAGCTGGAACGGGCCATTGAAGAGGTGATGAACCGGATACAACAAAATCCCCCCGCGAAACCAGAACGACCGTCCTACGAAGATCGCAGCAGATAAGAGTATACATTCTCACGGGTGCAGCCATTTCCACGGCTGTACCTGTGACCTTTAGATCGAGTGCTTTATTCTGAGGCCACGTTTGATCTCAGGATGAATCTCACTATCTGCAGAGGAAGGTTTTTATGTTTGTGCGACGAACATCTTTTATGATAGTCTGGTCCCTGCTGCTTTTGATGTTCTCTTATATTGCTCTCTTATCCTGTTCCGGAATTCAGCGGCAGGCCCGTATTTCGGGTGAATTAAAGAAATGGCACACCGTTACACTGGATTTTCAGGGACCCAGGGCAGCCGAGACCGACACCATGCCCAACCCGTTTCTGGATTACCGGCTTCAGGTGCTCTTTACCGGACCTGACGGTCAGGAGTACAATGTGCCCGGATACTTCGCCGGTGACGGCGCCGGTGGCGAACAGGGGAAAATCTGGCGGGTGCGCTTTACGCCCGATGAGCGCGGGATCTGGACGTATGAGGCAGCCTTCCTCAGAGGGGAAGGAATTGCGGTGAGTCTGCTCGATGGGGGTGAGCCGGTGGGTTTCGACGGGGCCCGGGGGGAGTTCACTGTGTCAGCGTTGGATACCACCGCACCCGGATTTCTCAAGTGGGGACGACTGGAATATGTGGGCGAGTACTATCTGAAATTCCGGGACGGGGATTACTGGATCAAAGGAGGAACCGATACCCCGGAGAACTTTCTGGGCTACGCGGGCTTCGATAACACCCGGGAGTACGTGACCCGGTTTGACGGATTGGAGATCACACCGAACCTTCACACGTATGCAGCCCACGTGGACGACTGGCAGCCCGGCGATCCCGATTGGGGCGATGGAGCGGGAAAGGGGATTATCGGAGCCCTGAATTATCTCGCGTCCCGCCACGTGAATTCCCTCTACTTCCTGGTGATGAATATCGGCGGCGACGGCAAGGATGTCTTTCCCTGGACAGGCACCCCGGATCCGGAAGGAAGCATCAGCAATGATAATCTGCACTTCGATAACAGCAGACTGCGCCAGTGGGAAACAGTGTTCAATCACGCCCAGCGGAAGGGTATTTTCCTGCACTTTGTCTTCAATGAAGCGGAGGAGGCGAACAAGCGGGAGCTGGATGACGGCGAACTGGGAACCGAACGGAAGCTCTATTACCGGGAAATCATCGCCCGGTTCGGCCATCACCCGGCGCTGGAATGGAATCTCTGCGAAGAGTATAACCTGAATTTCAATTTTGGTCCAGACCGCATCCGGGAGTTTGCGGAATACATTCAATACACTGATCCCTATGATCACCCTATTGCAGTCCATTCTGCCGGGAATCCGCTGGAGCAGCTTGCCTTCACCTTCGGAGACAGTCTGTTCGATATGCTGTCGGTCCAGTTAAACCAGCGGCGTATTGATCAGGTAACGGAAGGCTTTCGCCGTGCGACCGCCCAGGCAGGAAAGCCGGTGCCAGCTTCCATGGATGAATTCACCGTTGATATGGGGGGGAATGAATCCTGGATTCCCATAGACAATGCGGAGCTCCAGCGCAAGCAGAAGATCTGGCCCACGTATTTTTCCGGTGGCAACATAGAATTTATCCTGGAAGGCTTTCTGAGCGTGGACACCTTCAAGACACCGGAGCGCGAAAAGTTATGGAATTATCTCTGGTACGCCCGGCGGTTCATGCAACAACAAGTGCCCTTCCCGGAGATGATCCCGGCAGATGATCTGGTCACCGGTGAAAGCACTATCCCGGCAGGAACCGGGGGCGGAGAGTCCACCCGGATGGGCGCACAGGTGTTCGCCCTGTTCGGATCGGTCTATGCCGTGTACCTTCCCAGTGCCCAATCAACCGGAGTCGTGGATCTCGAAGATGCGAAAGGTGAGTTTACACAGCGGTGGTATAATCCACGAACCGGTGAGTTTGAAGGAGCGGTCAGAACTCTGCAAGGTGGTCGTTCGGCTGCACTCGGCCCACCGCCGCATACCCCCGGAGAGGATTGGGTGGTGCTGGTGAGGCAGGCGGAGTGACAAGTGCTGGCAAGTGCTGACAAGTGCTCACAAGTGCTGGCAAGTGCTCACAAGTGCTGGCAAGTGCTCACAA
>DATFLS010000238.1:0-5379 GCA_035267465.1 bacterium | reverse complement strand
CACTGCCGGTTCTGATAACCGCCAAACCGGGGGAGGGGGCGAATTCCACAAGGGAGTATTTTTGGTCCGGAAGTGACCTGCCGGGATCACGGCGGATTTGTCCGGCACGGAATGGGAAACGATGCGATCGAAGTATGAACAGTCTGGTATAAAATTTGTACATTTAACGTATGACAGTTGGAGTTGACATTCGGGCTGCAGCACCGGTTTCCGGAGATCCCGAATTGGAATGGAGGGTGATCGATCGTTATGACCGAGAAGGAGCTTGAACAGGTTTTGCAGGAAGGGCAGGGCCATAAGGTGGAGTTCAAACGTACGCCTTCCAAATTAGATCGCGACATCGTGGGATTTGCCAACGCCGCCGGTGGCCGAATCTTCATCGGGATTGATAATAACGGTTTCGTGGAGGGAGTGGATATTGACGACAACCTGAAATCCCATATCAGGCAAATTGCGGAGAATTGCCATCCCCCGGTCGAAGTTACCCTTGAGGAGTGGGAAAATGTACTCATCGTTCACGTCCGGGAAGGCTGGATGAAACCTCACCGGTTTTCGGCCGGGTATTATCTCAGAAACGGGCTGACCTCCCAGCGATTAACCAGAGAGGAGCTCCTGCGAATTCTGCAGATTGAAGGAAAGATCCGGTTTGATGAGGTGATGCTCCCGCATTTTGATTTCTACACCCACTTTGACAAGGCAAAGTTCGATCGGGTGGCCCGAATGGCGGAAATTCCTGCCGGGACAGATATCGACACCATCCTGCAAAATCTGCATGTAGCCGAGGCGCAAAATGGGCAATTACTGTTCAATAATACCGGTGTCCTCTTTTTCGCCAGAAACCTGGCGGAATTTTACTACCATACGGCGATCGATTGTGTGCTCTATGAAGGAAGGGAGCGGAACCGGGTGTTGGCGAAACGAAGCAATAACGAGGATATTCTCTCGGCGATTGACGGCGCGCTGGATTTTATCAAAGAAAATGTGCAGGTGAAAGATACGGTCTCGGATGCACCTGGGGAGTCAGGTGCTCCGGCGCTGCCCTACCGGGCAATGCGGGAAGTGATTGTCAATGCGGTGACTCACCGGAATTATTTTGAAAAGGGTCTGAACACGAAAATAGAGATCTTCGATGATCGCATTCTTGTGACCAATCCCGGGGGATTGCCGGCGGGATTGTCCGAAGAACAGTTCGGCATCGGGAGCCAGCACCGCAACCCGAACATCGCTGACCTCATGAGAAAGATCGGGTATATGAGCGGTACCGGACGCGGGATCAGAAAGATCCAGCAGCAGTTTCAGAAGGCCGGATTGCCGCCGGTCCAGTTCGAGTTCAACCAGAATTTTACCGTCCGGATGCAGACCCCCATCCCGGTGATCACTCAGCGGGAACCCGCTGCACCGGAAGAACCGGCTGCTCCGTCCACACCGGCGCCACCCCGGCGTAAGAAACCGGCGCCCGAGGCCGCGCCCCCGGAACCAAGCACTACCCGAAGCGACTTCTCCGAACGATTCGGGGAAAAGTTCGGGCTGACCGGGGAACCGCTGGAACGAAAGATCGCCATTCTGGATCAGGTGATCAAGGGTCAGTCGTTGGACTATGATGCCATTGAAGGGCACTTTGATGTCTCCCATAAAACCATTAAGCGGGATCTCAAAGCCCTGAAAGACCTGGATCTCATCGAATTCGTCGGCGCTCCCAAAACCGGGAAATACGTCCTCACCGAACACGGCAGAAAAGTGATTGAAAAGCTGTAATCTGACAAAGGAAAAATAGCACGCAACCTAATGAAATGGGCCCAAGTGCCACACCCCGCCGGGTACATAGGGAAATAAGTTCATACGGGCGGGAAGCGTTTAGTATCGAGTATTGTCCAATTTTCATCAAAGAGTTACTCATTGACCATCTAGGTACACTTATCCCGGATTTTCACGATTTTCACATCCTTATGTACTTATTATGTACCTATCCACCTATGTACTTATATATTTCGGATGTGGGGAGGGTGGAATCTGTGGTCATCTGTTTTTGCTGTGTCATCTGTCCCAATGGGATCCCCTCGGGATGTGCTATTCTTTTTTTGGATTCCAGCTTTTCACACATTAAACCGGAAAAAAAGCACGTCGCCGTCCTGCACCACGTAATCACGGCCTTCTTGCCGGAGTAAGCCATGTTCACGCAGCGCTTTTTCCGAGCCGTACTCATCGAGGTCTGAAAATTTGTAGACGTCTGCTTTGATGAATCCCCGCTGAAAATCCGTGTGGACCTTCCCCGCCGCTTCCGGGGCGGTGGCGCCCTGCCGGATCGTCCAGGCATGGGCTTCGTTCGGATTCACCGTAAAGAACGTGATCAGGTGCAGCAGGTCGTACCCCGCCCTGATGAGCTTGTGAAGGCCGGGTTGTTTGAGACCGTATTCCGCAATGAATTCCGCCTTCTCATCCTCCGGAAGCTGGGCGATATCCTGCTCCAGTTTTCCACAGATGACAACCACTTCCGAGTCCACATCGGCAGCATGCTGTATCACGCTCTCGGTGTACGGACTGGTTTCATCGGAGACAATTTCCCCCTCACTGACATTTGCCACGTAGAGTACTTTCTTGGCGCTGAGAAGAAAGAGCGGCTGCAGCATCCCGGCTTCCTCCTCATCCAGATTCAGGGTCCGGACAGGTTGTCCCGCTGAAAGGTGATCATAGGCTTTTTGATAGACGTCCATCTGGATCCTGGCACCCTTATCGCCTGTTTTCGCCTGTTTGGCAGTTTTTTCCAACCGTTTTTCCAGGGTTTCCATGTCCCGGAGATAGAGTTCGGTATTGACGGTCTCGATGTCATCGACGGGGTCGATTCGCCCGGTGATGTGAGTGACATTCTCTGCTTCGAAGCACCGGATGACGTGGGCAATAGCCTCGGTCTGCTGAATCTGTGCGAGAAACTGATTGCCTAACCCCTCTCCTTTGCTCGCGCCCTTCACCAGGCCGGCAATATCCACGAATTGCAGTGTAGTAGGGGTTGCAGCATCCGGTTGATAAATTTCGGCGATGCGCTCCAGCCGGGCGTCGGGCACTTCCACCACCCCGATATTCGGATCCACCGTACAAAACGGATAGTTCTCCGCCGGGACTTCATTGGAGGTGAGCGCATTAAAAATGGTCGATTTCCCGACGTTGGGAAGTCCGATAATACCGCACTGGAAGCCCATACCACTTTCACCTTGAGTATGGAGATTTTGGGAGTACTTACATCTTTTGAATATAAAGGTTTTTCGCGAAAACAACACCCTGATAGTGTGCTGAGTCGAACCTGCCGGAGTTCATCCGGCCCGGACTGAACAGGGTATCCCGAAGATAGATAACGCTGCTCAGATGCATCAATATTCATTCTTCAGAATTTCCGGGCGCCGAAAGAAATTCTGTGTTGAACAGATCTCATAGAGTCGAGATCCAAATGGACACATTTCTACGAAACTATTTCTTCCGGGCCGAATTAAACTCACCAGATAAGACATAAAACTCTTCCAAATGGTACTATGGCAGTAACACGAGACGAAACGATATTCGGCAATAACAATCAGGGTTCATAATCAAGGAGCGTTACCGGTGAGTATTACAACCAATCGACTACTCTTCACAACTTCATTCTTTGTAATGGTTATGATGCTCGGCTGCAGTACCGCCGAGAATTCGGAAGAAATCTCATCCAGACTTCTGGCAGATCGGCAGGCGAAAGAGGAACGGTTTCTCGATCATGAACGGTCTCCACTGACCCAGGCCCAGAAGGAAGCGTTCGACGGACTGGAATTTTATCCGGTGGATCTGGACTATCGGATCCGAACGACAATCCATGAGTATCCTGCCAAAGATACCATCGAGATGGCCATGAGCGCGCAGGGCACGCAGAAATACATCCGCTGGGGAGAATTCGAATTTTCTGTCCATGATCATACGGTGAACTTACGAGTATACAAGCCGCTGCAATACAGCGATGAGTATCACCCCTATTTTTTCATTCCGTTCCGCGATCAAACCAACGGCGCGGCCACATTTGAAGGCGGACGGTATCTGGATATTCCCATCCACGAATCCAACCGTTATGTCATCGATTTTAACCGGGCGTACAATCCGTATTGTGCCTACAATCCGAACGGGTGGACCTGTCCGCTGCCTCCGGACGAAAACACACTGGATTTTCCGCTGCGAGCCGGCGAAAAAGCGTTTACGCTTGCGGAGAATGCAGAGTGAGGAATGAAGAATGAAGATGGCGGAGAGGTAAGGCAGGGACTTCCTCCTTCTTCAATTATCGATCTCCACTCCTCTTTCTCCGGTAGTCACTCCCCCTGTTGAAGTAAGCCGATTTTCAATTGGTGCCGGGATGTGAAAAACTCCCGGTACACCAGCATTCCAGTGATGATGCTGCCGATCGCTTTGGTCGAGATCAGCATATACATGATGATAATTTGATAGCGAATGGCCTGGATCGGCGGCGTGCCGGCAAGAATCTGGCCTACCATAATGCCGGGCAGATGCACAATACCCACCGTCATCAGTGAGTTGATAGACGGGATCATGGCCGCTTTCACCGCCATCCGGAAACTGAGATTGATAGCGTCGCCTGTACTGGCTCCCAGCGCCAGCGCCGATTCGATTTCCAGCCGGCGTTGTTGAATTTCGGAGGCCAGCCGATCGGCTGTGAGCGCTGCCCCGTTCAGGGCGTTGCCGATCAGAATCCCCGCCAGGGGAACGAAATAATCCATCCGATTCAACGGATTGACCGGAATGATGAAAGCGAACGTCATACCTACAACTATTGCGGTGGTCACCGTAATGCTGAAATACAGGATTGGGTACAGATGTGGAATGTGCATCGTTGGCCGGTTGGTTCCTTCCCAGCTGGCCACGGCGATCATCATGAGCAGAATGGCAAGAATCACAACGACGTTCCGGATATTGAACAACCATTCCAGGATATACCCGACCGCAATCAACTGAACAAAAGTCCGGATGGTGCCGATGCTCATATCTCGTTTAATATCAATTCGTTGCCAGTATGCCAGCCCCAGGGCCAGCAGGATGAAGGTGAGCGACAGCAGCAAATCGGTCCAGGTCAGTTCGACGTAATCCATGAGACTCTGCTTTCTTTAATGTTAGATATTACATTCACAAAACTGATAGAGTAACCACGAATGGCACGAATGGACACGAATGAACTAAAAAAATTAGATACATCTGTATAACAACCACGAGTTTTTATACCTGGAATCTATTATTAAAGTAAATTAGTGTTAATTCGTGTACCAAAGGCATCACCATGGGATAATTCGTGGTTTCGCTAGTTGATCGTGAATTTCACGGTTTTTCACTCACCCAAGGACGCCGAAAGTGTGAATT
>DATFLS010000237.1:0-6869 GCA_035267465.1 bacterium | reverse complement strand
CCCAGCCTGTGGAGAGATCGACAAATACGATACTTCTAATCCATCCGGCATCTGCCGCCTTATACACTGCATTCCAAGAAGCACCCCCGTCAGTCGTGCGGATCACCAGCGCTGTATCACTGGCAGCAGAGGAAGCGATGTATACAGTAGATGCGGCGGGTGCGCTCAGGGCACTGTAACTGGCTTCAGTCGGACTTTCCGAAAATGGTATTGATATTGGATTCCACCTCATTCCACCATCGAAAGGCTACCTGATTTGCATTCCAGGGCAAATTGTTGACTCCCAGTGAAAATTGCGTATTATCATCATCTATCGGGAAAATGGAATCAGCAGCATGGAGATTACCGGTAATCACCAGGCTGCCACACCCCAGCATGAGCAGGATGAAGCAATAGCTTCTCATTGTCTCCTCCTTGTAAATTACAAGTATAAATAAGATGTGAAGCAACTATTCCGGAATACAACCTGTGAAATAAAATTCCATATCTTCTTCAACAGAAACAAGTCTTATATTTAATTGATGTGACCCGAATTATTCATACATTCGAACAGGAGAATTCCTGTGGGGCTTCCTTGTTTGGAACGGTTCCACACGAAATATCGGAATAATCACGAAATGCCCATGCGATAGGCTTTTCTTGAGGTCGTCGATACGACATTAGACAGTTATATGCAGATTTTACTTATAGCGTAATCACTTTCTCCGCCTTCCACTGGGCTGTAATAATGACTGGCATCCCGCCCACAATACCTACCTGCACCTGACTGCTGAGATCATAATATTCGAGGCAGGTCTTGCACACTACCAAATCCACGCCTTTTTCCTTCATTGAGGCCAGAATATCCAGCACCGGCGCCCCGTCAGTGACTAGTTTAACTCCTTCTGTGTAAAAACATCTCGCTCCCGGCAGCACTTCATTATCATTTAAAAGGGACAGGTACGTTCTGATGAGTTTATGACTTAACCCTTTCTCGGCTTTTCCCATTCCTCCGCTGGTGATCATTATAAGTGTGGATTCACTGTGCGGTAATTCTGTTACCCATTCCTTTCATATACTCAGGTGAGGACCTGATTTCCTTATCAGGCTTGTCTCTGTCGGTCGTATGTACTCTGTCCCATCACCGGTGGCAGGGCTCTGAGTATCGATCGCTTTTACTCATGGGTGCAGCATAAGAGACTCACATTTCAAATTATTCCGGTGATTTCACTTCAATGATACGGGAATCAATATTCGGAGCGAATCGCAATTACTCCGATCCGGATGCCATCGATCGCTCCGCAATGGTAGTGTGGATTTCATTCACAGCCATCAAGGCAGCAGAGCCGTACCACTCGAGGCTGTGTGAGAATGCAATGTCAATGAAAATATTTTTATTTTCCATCGAGGAATCCATGAGAACTATCTTTTGTGTTAAGTTATTGATAATATTATAGGTAGAGACGTTTCATGAAACGTCTCTACCACGCATGAAAAATGTATAATATCTTAAATTTTGCACTTGATTTTTTGTTTTCACACAGCCTCCACTCCTTTAACTCCATTGTTAAACTGCCTGCCTGAATTGCCGGATCCGTTCTGACCAGCGCTTTTGATTCTTCGATGGTTTCCACATCAAACACGTAAATCCCGCGCAGAGGTCCGTCGTCGAGAAAGGGACCTGCCAGGACCAATGTCCCTTCGTCTGCCATTCTGCCGATATTCCGTAAATGCGCATTCTGCAACTCGGCTGCCTGTGTGGAGTCCAGATCCCGGTTGGGACCTCGTCTCAGAAAGGCCATCACATACGTCTTCATTCCGTAGGGATCCGCACCGTATTCCGCAGCCAGGGTGGAATCATATCCCTGTTCCGCATTCGCAGTTGCTGAATCAGCTGTCCGATCCGGAGTACAGGTGGCGAGGAGAACTGCTGTTACTGCGAAAAACAGACAGGTTAACAATACTTCAGCTTTATTAAACAGACGAGTTTTTGCACGAACCAGGGTCCCAAAGAAACAGTTTATTCCAGACATTTCAATCAACACCTCGATTTACAGGTTGAATTCTTCCGTATAAATTCCGCCTACACAATGGTAGAACAATTACTCAATTTTATGGAGAGGACTCTGATATAGCAACGTAAAATAGTGAAGAATTATCCGGAAGCGTTTGTGAAGCGCGATGAGACAAGAGAACAAGAATTCAAAATGTCAAAATTCAAAACTTCAAAATCCCTGCTCTCGGCCCAGAGACCTTTATGAGGTATGAAGGAAGCGGCCCTTCTTCTGCCATCGATCGCCGCAGGTGTCGTTGGTATGAGAACCCCCGGGGAACGCCAGAAAACAACAAGTCAAGAAGCCAAGAAATAATGCAAGACGCCAAAATACACAATCGCAAAATCCACTCCGGAGTGATGCCGCACCATCGTCCTCCCGCTGGCAGCGATGGTAGGGTGGAGGCGGATGGGACGAGCGCTGTTAGCGTTCAATTTCTCTCAGGGTAACTTTGGGAGATCTGAGCGCTGAAAGCCGGGGGATGGAACAAATGGGACTTCTGCGGTTGGGGGTCGTCATTCGATAATCGGCACTCTCCGTGAACCGCAGAACCGCTGAATAGCGAACGACGAATGATGAAGTCCCCCTACTTCCCACCGGGGATGGACCGGGCGACATTTCTACGGTTCGTTATTCGGTATTCGATATTCGTCATTCCGGAGAAACCCGCAGGTCACTCAACAAAGAAATCCAGGAATTCTTCCCGCAGATACTGGCGCAGGCCGAATTCCGGCTGTTCTTCGTCGGGCAGCTGAAGGTATTCAAAGGGTTCGGCGCTCTGATTGGCGAGGAGGGAATGGCAAAGAGTGCAGTCATCATTAATGGTCTGCCCGGCGGCGGTTTGCAGAAATTTATTATGGCAGCGGAAACAACCGGTTTCTTCATTGGGATGACCGATATGGGAGGGATACGTGCCCCAGGTGATGTCCATCCCCGGATGGATGTTGCGTCGCCAGATGCTGTGCAGCACCGTAATAGTAGTATCTATCTCGCTCATGCTACCGGTAAAACTCCTGGGGAAGTTGCGACGATAGAAGCCCTGCATATGATTGGTGATCCCCTGCATGGCCGCCGATACGGAATTATAGTTATTGGTCAGGGCGGACAGGGCCTCTCGTTTGACAAAGGGCAGCGACCTGGGAATAGCGCCCAACCGGATGCGCTCGTCGACGGCTCGCTCGGGCTGTTCATAGATGTGGGTCGCACAGTTGTGGCAATCGACACAGTCCATAATCCGGGCCTCTTCATCGGGACCGGTCTGTACCTTGCTCTGCGATAACCGCGTATTCTCATACCGGATGTACATGCCGTCCGGCTGCCGCACCTCCACCCAGATTATTCTCCGCCGATCATCACCCACCGAGGCATACCGCACCTGGTTCTCATCGGCAATATGCCAGTGAATGCCGGGGCTGCCTGTTCGCAAGCCACTGTCAATTTTCAGGTTCAGGGTGGTGTAGCGGGGAGTCGACAGACTGTCCAGGGCATACGAAACGTTCGGAAGCAGCTTATTCCCATAGAATTTCGCCGGCCAGTGACAGTGTTCGCAGGTTTCCTGAGCCGGACGCAGCTGGTGTACGGGAGTGGGAATAGGTTGTTCATACAGATGGAACGTAGCAGAAATGATCTGATAAAGCCCGTTCAGCTTGGAATCAATCAATGCATCAATACCCTCACCTACGTGGCATTCGACGCATTTGACTCTGGCATGAGGCGAGACCTGGTAGGTGGTCCATTCAGGATTCATCACCTGATGACATGCATTCCCGCAGAACCGGGGTTGATCCATGAAATGAAGTGTACGCATACTCACGCCCACCATAAACAGCACGTTCACCAGAGTTAATCCCAGCACGATCAGAAATAACCGGGATCCGGTAAGCCGTCCCTGAATTTCTTCATCAGGAAATTGCTGCCGCAACAGTTCCCTGGTAGTTTTCCCGGTTGTTTTTCGATACAGGTTCCATGCCACTGGAATCAACACCAGTCCGATCACAAATAACAGCGGCAGCACCATATAGGTGATTAACCCCATATACTGATTCGTCAGTATCTCAGCCAAGCGCGCCACTTCCAGAACCAGAAAGGTGATGAACGTCGAGGTGGTGAGAATAATTCCCGCTTTCCCCCAGGTATTAACAGACACTCCCCGAATAAAGTTCTGGTATATTCGCCACATCAGAGACTACTCCTGGTCATTCTGAAATAAATCATCATAGATCTCCTGCAGGTTGCCGCTTCTGATGGCCTCTTTCAGATCAGGAGTAGGCTGTGTGACCCACTGATGCATAGGATTGTGCTGCAGTAAGTTCTCGATGTAGGCGTTCACTTCCGGATCGCCGTAAGCCGCCGCTTCCGGGATGAATTTGAAGTAGAAATGTTTGATCACCTCATAGATTCCATGCCACCAGGTATAATCCGGGCCCATCATGGAGGCGCCCATCCGGCCGCGCCGGCCTTCGTGGTGCCAGAGTTCCCAGTAGGTCCACTCGATTTCATTAGCGAAACTTGCCGGATATTCCAGGAGATCCTTCTCCTCGATCATACTCATAACCTCGGTAGCCGGTTTGGCGAATTTTTCGTTGTAGAGCCGGACCACGGCATCATACTGATAATAATGGCCCTGCACGAACTGATCCTCATGGCAGGCCGAGCACACATCCTGCATGGTTTCCCTCTTTTCCTGCCAGTTATCTTTGTGCTCGGATACAGGGGGACGAAGTGTCCAGGATATGCGCAGGCCAATATCGTGATTCACATCCTGAGTCTGAGTTGCCGACATATGGCAGGTGGCACAGGTTGGCGCTGCGAAATAGTCCTGGCCAACCACCCAACGGTCCGCCTCGAGATTCATCTGATCCCTGGAAGTGTAATAGGTATTCCCGTGTTTCGACTCTTCATAGATTTCCTTCTGGGGATGATCCGGTCCCAGGTGGCACTTGGAGCACGCTTCCGGTTGCCTGGCCTGTTTTTTCGTAAAGCCGTGCCGCTGGTGACAGGCATTACAGGAGCCCAGCGACCCGTCCGGATTGATGCGCCCAATCCCCGAGTTGGGGAAGTCCTCACCGGAGAGTTTATTCGGAGCATCCGGATCGATCTCCACCTTTGCACCGTGACAGCTTTCACACCCGGTTATCGCCACCGGATGTCCGCCGCCCACCATCGCCAGATAGGCATCCTGAGAATCCAGAATCTGGCCGGCGGTGGCATGGTAGGAATGGGATACCTGCTCGGCTTCGGTCTCATGACAGGTTCCACAGTCTCTGGGAGTAACCAGGGTCGCAATCAAGGCCTTCTCATGGAGATACGCATCTGCATCGCCTTCCTGCGCTCCGTGACAATCTATGCAGGTGACGTTATGTTCGCCGTGGGCAGAATTCAACCACTGGTTATACAGACCGGTGGTCTTCTCTTTGTGGCAAGTCATACACCGACCCGCAACCGGTGCCTGTTGACCATGAATCTGTGCTGCCAATCCAAATATCATCACCAGAGAAATCAGCGTTCTTTTTTTCATTGAGAACCCTTCCTCTCATTTACACTTTCCGAATTCATTGCAACTACCGTCTATACGGACAATGATTTTTCTCAATTGGCTGGCTGCACTTTCTCAGATTTGAAAGAAAACCGGCGGCAGATCCCAAGATGCCTACATCCGAGTGTATAACAGTACAAAGAACGTGCCTGATTCGTTAATCCGGTTCGGTGAGGAACTGATGAATGTCGAACCACGGAATTGATGAATGTCGAACCGCAGAATGTCGAATGTTGAATGATGAAGTGACCCAACTCCACCACCCGGGGGCAGGGACGGATGGCACTTCCGCGGTTCGAAATTCGTGATTCGTCATTCGCTGTGAACTGCCGAACCGCAGAATGTCGAATGCCGAATGATGAAGTGGTCCACCTCCACCGCCCCAGGGGAGGAATGGGAAACTTCTGCGGTTCGAAATTCGCCATTCGTGATTCGATATTCGTCTTTCGTTGTTTTCTATCCCCATCGTTCGGGCCGCAGAAGTTAGAAGCAAGTTTTTCAATTTTTTTCTGAAGATCCCGGTTCGCGTGCCGATAATAGGGGTAGCTTCATGACAACTCTCTTTCATGCTCTCATCGCGGGAGCAGTTGGTATCCCCGCTGATCCCGCGGTGAGAGATGTGGGCTGTTCCTCCCTTGCATTCTTATCACACAGGATCTCACCATTGATATATTCGTCCGTCTGCGATATCCAATAATGAATCTCCCGTGAGCCCATCTCTGGGAACCCGGTTCAGAGTTGTTGTTGGAATCGCTCGGTGAGTTTCCGGTCCAGGGACCAGCGCCCGCCGCCCTTCAGGAGCAGGAAAATACTGCCCAGGAACATAGCATAATCGGTCCGGCCGTCATGGAGCATGTGCCATATCCCCTGGTCTATGAGAACAGGAAGTTTGGTGGAGTAGATGGCCACGATCATGATGGTGATTAACGGGATTGAGGCCAGCCGGGTGAATAATCCGAAGAGAATGAGGAGCCCGCAGGCGACTTCGAAACCTGCGACAAAGTACCCGAAGAATTCCGGGGCCGGGATGCCGATCCGCTCGAACCGTCCGACGCCCCGGAGAAAGGGGAACAGGAATTTTTGATACCCTTCGGAGAGAAAGACCGCGCCGACCATCAGCCGGATGAGGATGGTGGCACGTTCGGCATCGGTATGCAAAATCTTACGCCACATAATGGATCCGCCACATTCCGGTTATCCATACATAAATTGTGTTGTATTCAATATACCATTCCGTGGCTTGAACATAAAGCGGTGAACAGGTTGGCGAGGGAGTGCCCGGAAGACACGAGTCAAAATCG
>DATFLS010000236.1:0-5723 GCA_035267465.1 bacterium | reverse complement strand
CTCCCAGATCTTTGGCTTCCTGCTCTTCCCCGCGAATTCCGCAGAATGCTTCGTAATCAATCAATTCGTGGATGGTGGGGTTCTCGCCGCACACCGGGCAGTCGGGGTCTTTCTTGGCCTGCACCTCCCTGAATTTCATTTTCAGCGCATCGAACAAGAGCAGCCTGCCGGCCAGACTCTCACCCCGGCCAAGGATCAGCTTAATGGTTTCTGTTGCCTGGATAGTCCCCACAATACCGGGCAGAACGCCCAGGACGCCTCCTTCGGCACAACTCGGCACCAAACCGGGTGGCGGCGGCTCCGGATACAGGCACCGGTAACACGGGCCGTGTTCCGTGGCAAAGATGGAGGCCTGGCCTTCAAAACGGAAGATGCTGCCGTACACGTTCGGAATTCCGAGCAACACACAGGCATCGTTCACCAGGTACCGGGTTGGGAAATTATCGGTTCCGTCCACCACCACATCGTAGCCTTGAATGATGTCCATGGCATTTTCTGACGTCAGGCGCGTCGAATAGGTTTCAGCCTCTACCCCCGGATTCATCTGTTTGACTCGCTCTTCCGCCGCCGCCAGCTTGCTGCGGCCCACATCATCTGTGGAATAAATGACCTGCCGCTGCAAGTTGGTGAAATCCACCACATCAAAGTCCACGATGCCCAGCGTTCCAACGCCGGCGGCGGTGAGATACGAAATCAGGGGGGTGCCTAATCCCCCCGCTCCGACAACCAGGACACTGGACTGCCTGATTTTCTTCTGCCCTTCCATGGCAACTTCCGGCATGATCAGATGCCGGCTGTAGCGCTGAATCTCCTCCCGGCTCAGTTGCCCGTTTCCGCTGGTATCCACGCCTCCGGCGACGGAAGGGATAATGCTCAGGCTGTCGTTCTCGGAGATTTCGGTGGCTTCCTTGTCCAGATAGCGGATATCGTCATCGTTGACATATACGTTAATAAAATTCCGGAGATTCCCGTTGTCGTCGAACAGATGCTTTTTCAAATCCGGATACCGATCTGCCAGTACTCCCAACAAATCTCCAACCGTTTCACCCTCTATCTGCACAGCATCCTTGTTCTGTGCATATTGCCGCAGGGCGGTCGGAATTTCAACTATCACTTTGCTCATATTCTCTCCGCTCCTCTTCTCGTTCATGTTATTGTTGGCTTACAATTTCCATATCCACTGCCTCGAATGCGGATCGATCATCCCGCAGCTGCCAGGCACGCAACTCGTCTGCCGTCCCTCCCGAGACGGACAGAATCAAATACGCGTACCAGGGCCAGGCGTGCTCCAGATCATACTGCGAAGGACGTGCGGGATGATCCGGATGCGAGTGATAGATGCCCAGCGTCTCGCAGTGTTGTTCTCTCGCATATCGTTCCGCAGCCTGAAATTCTTGTGGCGAAATAAAATAGCGGGTTTCCTGGGAATTCTCTCGTTCATTGCGCTGGGCGCGAATCTCCCGCACGATTCGTTTTCCATCCTGTGAAACACCGATCAGAAACCCACAACACTCATACGGATAATCTTCTTCCCCATGCGATTGGATCGCCTCATACACGTTCTCTTGTAACCGGACCGTCATTCGTTCTCCCAAAATTTTTCATGGATGTATCGCCGGCCGCTGTCAGGAAAAATGGTGACCACAACTCCGGACTCCAGAGATTTGGCCACCTGCAAGCTCGCAAATGCCGCAGCCCCGGAAGAAACTCCTGCAAAAATTCCCCCTTCTCTGGCAAGTCGTTTCACCATTATCTGGGCATCTTCGGTACTCACCGCAATGGCTTGATCAGCAAGCTTTTCATCATAGATCCCGGGGACAATGGCCGTTGCCATGTGCTTTAACCCTTCCAGCCCGTGTAACGGTGATTCGGGCTGTACACTTATCAGCTTGATATGTTCGTTCAGTTCTTTCAACCGCCTGCCGGTGCCAATAAACGTACCGCTGGTGCCCAATCCCGCGACAAAATGCGTGATCTGGCCGTTGGTCTGTTGCCAGATTTCCACCCCGGTGGTGCGATAATGCGCTCGCCAGTTGGCGGGATTAGTATACTGATCGAGATAGCAGTAGCTGTCCGGATTATCATGGTAAATTGCCTGGGCTTCCCCAATCGCGCCATCAGACCCTTCCCTGGGATCGGTTAATATCAGGTCCGTGCCATACGCGCGCAGCGTCCGGATAAGTTCCTGGCTCACATTTCCCGGCACACAGAGTTTCACCTGATAGCCTTTGGCGGCGCCGATCATTGCGTAGGCCAGCGCCGTGTTCCCGGACGATGCATCCAGGAGAATCGTATCCTCGGTCAATTGCCCGGAGCGTTCCGCCTGCAGGATCATATGCAATGCCGGTCTGTCTTTCACCGATCCGCCGGGATTCACCCATTCGGCTTTCGCGTACATCTGTACCTCTTCTGACAGCTCCGGCGCAAACTGATCCAGCCGGAGAAGCGGTGTTTTGCCAATATTTTCCCATACTGCAGTCCCCGACACGTCCGGTGTCGGTTCGGATCTCATCACTGATCCAATGACATCAACGGAATCGATGTGATCAATACTCATAATTCTTTGCGCTTTTTTATTTCACCCGCTATCCGGGGTCTCTGTTGTTAAGATTCAAATTCCACCTGCATCACCCACTCGCTGTTGCCGCGGATGCGTACGTTTTGTTTCTCAAGCCACTGCACCAGAGTTTCCCTGTCTCGTGCCTCCCAGTGACAAATCATCCGCCCGGCGATGGTATCACCCCAAGTGTGAAGATGACGAACATCTTCGTCGGAAGCTTGCTGAAACCGCTCAATCAAATCAACAATCGCCTGACGGGTTAAGCAGGCAACCACATGTACCGACAGAAACTTTTTCATAATTTCCCGATGCAATTTGAGGTGAGCCGACCATGTGGCCAGCCCACCTCTGAGATTCACTACTCCGTGTGCCCGTTTCCTTTTTCAATGGGAGCGCCGACCAGGTTCCCCCATTCGGTCCAGCTGCCATCGTAGTTTCTCACTTTTTCAAATCCCAGGAGATACTTCAATACAAACCAGGTATGAGAGGACCGCTCGCCGATCCGGCAATAGGCGACGGTTTCTTTCTCCGGATTGACTCCGGCCCCCTGATAGGTCTGTTTCAGCTCCTGGTACGATTTGAACGTGCCGTCGTCATTCACAGCTGAGGCCCACGGGATATCCACAGCGCCCGGAATGTGTCCGCCCCGCTGAGCAGTTTCGGACATACCCGCCGGCGCAATCACCTCGCCCGTGAATTCTGCCGGTGAACGCACATCAACAAGGTTGAACCGCTGCTGATGCAGGCTATCGAGGATGAGATCCTTCGTGGCCCGGACATTATCATCCGGAAACTTCGCCTCATAATTCGTAGGGGAGAACGAAGGAACTTCCTCTACCAGCTCACGCCCTTCCTGGACCCACTTTTTACGCCCGCCGTTCATGATTTTCAGGTTTTCTTCCGGATGCTGATAATACCGGAATTCCCAGAGGGCATACGCCGCGAACCAATTATTATTATCCCCGTAGAACACGACGGTTGTGTCCCGGGTCAAACCGAGATCACCGGCCAGTTCTTCAAACTGCTCCTTGGTAAGTATATCACGTCGTATCTGGTCATTGAGCTGTGTTTCCCAGTTCAATCCGGCAGCACCGGCAATATGACCTTGACCATATGCTGATGTATCAACATCCACTTCCAGCAAACGGATATTATCATCACCTTTATGTTCATCAACCCAGCTTGTACTCACTAAAACATCCGGTCTTGCATAATCGTTCATGACTTTCCTCTCCTGTATTTTTGGTTTAATTATACTCAATCTCCTACTGTGATGGTTGTGAAATGAATTACACATTTGTTCATAGATGTAAAACAGTAGTATTCCCGGCCCTCAGGCCGGACACTGACAGCAGATAGCATTTGGACGTAATTCGAGAGACACGGACCTCGCCTGGTCCTCGGTGGGCAAATGATTAAACCAAATTACCGGTATGTGTTCTTCGTACACCCCATGATGCTTGAATATATGAGATCATCAATCATATTTCAAACTCTTTTTTCATTTTTTATAAAATAATTCCGGCGATAGCCACAGTAACCACGAATTGACACAAATGACCACGAATTACTGAATATGATATTAGTAATTTGTATGGTTATTACGTTAGATCGGCAGGGAAGCAACACTTGCAGGAAGAGTGTTCTTCACTGCGGAATTTCCTGCATTCGCGATAGAGGTCATCGCATGGAATGGCTCAATTTCGTGGATCCCAGAAGTTGTGAACCGTGAGTGAGCAGATTTATTCCCGGGTCAGGGCTTGTAATTTGGTATAAGCATTTGTGAACTGTGCTTCTGCTCGTTCCAGATACTCATGCGCCTCGTCGACGTATCCATCCACCGAAGTCGACCACACCCGGTTCAAATAGCGTTCAGCGGCCGCGAAATTACTCATGATATCGGCATAGTCCTGGAGAGTATATCCGTGGCCGATACTTTCGCGTGCTTCCACAAAGATATTGAGATCCTCGATGAAGGTGTCATCAATCCTTTCGTGCAGATCGTACACATCGACGGACGTCTTTTCCTGATTGAGTTTTTCCATATTCCCGACAATGCGTTCCAGACTCTGTTTCAGGCTTTCAATATTTTGCTTCACCCGTTCCTCAGCCCGATCACTCCGATGGGCGCTCACCCGAAGCAGTGCGACTCCGAGGAATCCGACGATCAATGCCGGCAGAAAATAGATCCAGTTCACCGACCATTCATGGAGCACAGTTGCATAAGAACCGGCCAGAAAACCAATAGTAATCAGAGCTACACCTGTATTTCTCATGGGAACATCCTCCGTACACTCATATCCCTGTGACCACGTAGTATAAGGCGAATCCCACTCCGACCAACGCTTCGCCCACAATAAATCCGGCGGCCATCGGGACGCCGACGTTATGGCTGAAGGTGGGACCTTTCTTCCAGTCGACGACCAGTCGCAGCACAGTCCCGAGGGTATAGGTGAGCACAATATTAAAGGGAAGGTAGAAGCCCAGACCAACCAGGATCCCCAGCCCACCGACGCCGCTGGCACTCAGCATCGCTCCGAGCCCGGCGCCGGCGAGATATTTACCGACCGGTACGTTCCCGCCCAGGATGCCGCTGATCATGCTGGCCAGCGCCTGTCCCTGGGGGGCTGGTAACCGTTCTGAGCCCATACCGTAGGCTTCATGGAGCACGAAGATCAGCGCCATCACCAAAATCGGACCGAGCCATGTGCCCATGAATTGTCCCATCTGCTGCATCCTGGGAGATGCTCCTACCAGATAGCCGGTCTTCATATCCATCATCAGATCGGTCGCCTGTGCCATCGCCACACACATCGCAGCGCCGACCATCATCGAGGCAATCACCGTCTCACGATCGGCCATTCCGCTGGCAATAAAAATCAGGATGGTGATACCGATAAGCGTCATTCCACTCAGGGGCGACCAGTTAGTACGCCCGATGGCTTCGGCTAAAATTACGCCCGCCACCCATATCCAGAAGGTACCTAAAATCGCCATAATGGCGCCTCGCAATATGCCGATATCCGGAACCGAATGATCCGCAATGATGAACAAGAGAATGAACGCCCCGACCACGGCAATGTACAGGAGCGTGATGGGCATTTCATCTCTGGAGAGTTCGGTTTTCATTTTGGAGGCGGTTTGCATACTTCTCACTGCGCTC
>DATFLS010000235.1:0-2053 GCA_035267465.1 bacterium | reverse complement strand
CCGAAAATATAATCCCAGAGCGGAGAGCTGATGCCGAATCGCCTGGCCACACACCGGCCGTGATGCCGCAGATGATGTTTCCTGAATCTGGCAAACAGGCCGGTATTTTTCCGGGCATGATGTATCCGGTAATGCATCAGATCATAAATGAGATATCCGGCAATGAATCCCGAGAAGGTGGGTGGCAACAGATGCGGAATCCGGAATGTCACTACAAACAGCAGATAAAAAATGCCGAGGAACAGCAGCGCCAGCGGGATGCTGACTGCCGGCGGCATGACCAATCGGGTTTTACATAACGGCTGGGCATGATGTACACCGTGCGCTACGAAGAAGAATTCCTTCGCCCGTTCCGTGTTGGGGTGGTAATGAAAGATGAACCGGTGGATACTGTATTCCACGAACGTCCAGATAAGCCATCCCAGCAAGAACCCGACCGGAATATACAGTATGGAGGTGCCCGCCGAATGCAGCATGATGGACCGGATGAGAAACCCCACGAACACCGGCGCCCATATCACAGCAACGGCGGTGGGACTGATATGACTGAAAAATTCCAGGAAATCTGACTTAAATAACCTGATAGGTTCGATCTTACCGGATGCCTTCATTACCTTTCTGCTCCATTAATTGTCATGTGCTCTCCCTGTGCACTCCGTTCGCCTGAACGAATCTACCCAGAGATTTTCAACATACGAAATTTAAATCCGCATCACATTTTTTAAAATAGAATCTGTGGTCAATATGTCAAGAAGCCAATTTGTTCCCTGGGGATCTCTTCAGTAAAGCGATAGTGCCATCCGGGACGTGCATGTGGGTTCTGTTTACCACGCAGACATCATTCCGTGTCATCCCGAGGGGGTGCCGGTGGCACGCCCGAGGGATCTCTACCGGGGCTCCTCCGGTATACCTGCGCTCCAGTAGGTGCGGGACGACTCCGGGGACGCACCAGTGGTCGCGTTGTCCACGGAAGTAGCATAGCCAAACCCGCATCTCCCCGGTGGAGATCCCTCACCCCCACAAAACGGGGGATTCGGGATGACAGGGCGGTTGGCTAGGTGGGCATATCGGGGGTTGGGAGCGTCCCGAACCGGGGGGTTCGTGATTGATCCTAGATCAAAGCCATCCGTGGTGCGACTAAAGGTCTGGTTTCGGTACGCCACTCATTCAATGTCATCCCGAATCCCTGCTGTTGAGGAGTGAGAGATCGCTACCAAAACTCCGCAAGATTGGTTACACTCCCATGAGTGCGGGACGCCGCCGGAGGCGCATCAGCGGTGGCGTCGTCGTGGGCAGTGATGCAGTCAGTCCCTCAGGTGATCACCTCTTCCCAGCCCATCTGCTTCAGGTCACGGTAAATATAGGCAACCGCCGCCGCTGCGATGATCAGGTATATGGCGCCCAGATCGTACACGCCGAAAATCAATTTCCCCACACCAAACAGTGTGCTGTACACCAGAACGCATCCGGCCACCCAGTCTCCGAATAATCGCCAGTAACCGGTATCCGCCTTCACCTCCGGCAGTTCTTCGGCAATAGGCGCCCAGAGTTTCCCGCCCGGATGTATGCGACGGTAGAATGCGTGGAGCACCTCTCTGCTGGTCGGCCTGGTGAGAAAGGTGACCACCAGCCACACAGCGGTTGTGAAGCCGACCACGAAAAACAGTGAGACCGGAAATTCCACATAAGGCTGAATAAAAGGGTAAAACATTAGGGGTGCCAGCATTGCGGTGATTTCCGACCAGGCATTAACCCGCCACCAAAACCACCGGATGATCAGCACCAGTCCGATCCCGCCGCTGGCTTCCAGGATAAATCCCCACATGTCGGAGATCCGGGTTACCTGGGAAGTGATGAACAGCGCAAGGATCATGATCAGTACGGTCACGATTCGGGAGATCAGGACATAGTGTTTCTCCGTCTCCTTCTTCTTCACGAACCGGCGATAAAAATCGTTGAGGATATAGGAAGTTCCCCAGTTCAGATGAGTGGCGATAGTCGACATATAGGCGGCAAAGAAGGACGCCAGCAGGAGTCCGAGCAGCCCGTTGGG
>DATFLS010000234.1:0-6461 GCA_035267465.1 bacterium | reverse complement strand
GGCAGTTGGCAATTGGCAGTTGGCAAAAGACAAAAACGTGCAGCAAGGGAAGAACACAATTGATGAATCCGAGAGACCGGCAAAAAGAAACATTTACGCCGCCAAACTCGCCGAATTATCTCGCTCGTTGCCAGGTGTCGTGCTCTCTGCTTTTTTACAGTTGACCATTGACGGTTGACAATTAACATGTCCCAAGAAATTACCGACTCCGGCATTGAATCAACCGAACCACCGAAAGCCCTCCAGAATCTCACAGACACTTGCTTCTGCCTTTTCACTGATAACTCTTTGCGCCTTGCGCCATGCTACTTGCTTACCGCCTCTCGTCGGACTTCCCGGGAAACCATGGAATGAATCCACTAGTGTTTCGGATATACTCCTGGTACCCTTCCCTGGTATCCTGTAAATTCCGCTCTAATAAAGTCACACCCGATACCCTGAGCAGCAGGATGGTCATAATAACGGGACTGAAGATCGTCCACCATCCACCGGCTGCTGCAGCGAAGAGGAAATAACCCCACCACTGCATGGCATCACCGAAGTAGTTGGGATGCCTGGTATAGCGCCAGAGACCGGTATTCAGCACCTTCCCCCTGTTCGCCGGATTGGCTTTGAACCGGGCCAGCTGCCAGTCGCCGATCGCCTCGAAGAAAAATCCGACCAGCCAAATGGCGAGTGCCAGATAATCCAGGTATATCAACCGTTCAGGGGTGGCGGTTATCTGTGCCGGGAGCAGGGGAGCGGAGATGATCCAGAGCAGTACACCCTGCAGAAGAAAGACTTTAAAAAGGCTAATTATCCACCAGTTCCCGTCTGCCTGCTCTCTCCACTTCCTGTAGCGAAAGTCTTCGCCCTTGCCAAGGTTGCGCAGGAAAATGTGCAGCCCGAGGCGCAGGCCCCAGATAGTGACCAGAATCGTCAGCAGCCACTTGCGGAATGGATATCCCTGGGGAGTGCAGATAAAATAAATCCAGCAGGCCAGTACAAATCCTGGTCCCCAGAAGATGTCTATGATACTGGAGTCCTTTAACAATAAACTGATGACCCACAGGACCATCATTAATCCTAAAATTATTCCTCCGGTGAAGAGGAAGTTGTTTACAAATGACATCCGGGTTCCATGGGATAATTATTTTTTCAAACGAATGGCTGAGTTAAATAAACTTCCGAATTGGGTATGTTCTTCGTTCATTCCCGTTTGGTAAACACCTTTAGCAAGTTTATTCGAACCATTGAAGTGTAGTGGGTACCAGCTGGCAGCTGAACGGTTATCGCCCAGTTATTTCAGGATGGGATGATGTATCCTGGTTTCGGTGTTATCAGACCAGGGGGGCCGAGGGTCAATAATATCTGTGTTTGGATATTGTTATCTTGATCAGCCGTGATCTCCTCAGGAGCATAACCTTGCAATCCGGCCGATTAGAATAACACGCCCGTATTGGCATCCAGACCCCACAATGGTTTGCGGCGGGGCACATGGAAGTGGATTAACGCCCTGGGAGACGCATAGTAGCGGTCACCGAATACTGCCTGATAGCCGAGTTCTCCGCCCACGACCAACCCGCCGCGGCCACTCGATTTTCCTCCCCAGGTCAGTCCGATGTCAATTCCGAGAAACCATCCGAATGTAGTCCCGGTCCCATCGAAGTGTCGCCGGAGGCCCGTAGTTGCAACCGCCGAGGCATGACCGGATACCGGACTCAGCGCATATTCGCCGAACACGTGAAAGGAGTTACCGCTCCCGGAATGATAGAGGTATTCCAGATTTGGCATGGCCATGGCCAGTTTCATGAGATTCACGCCCACCGCATGATGATACCCGGGGTCTGCCGGGGATTCCTGGGCGGGCAGGTGCGGCGACGTTCCTGGGAGGAGAAAAGCATAAAACAAAAGCAGAGCGGGGAAGAAATTAGTGCGCATGGCATCAGACTCCTTTCTGTGCTGTTAAATGAGCAGGTTAATTTATATTTTATTGGACAAAGATGATTCAGACCATGTAATTGCTTGTGCCCGGCTATACCGGCAGTCCGGGATTATCGTAAATTGGAGACTGATTATTTCGGGGGCAGCAGGGCGGCGTAATCTCCCCCGATGGTCATCCACTTTTCCAGGTCGGTATCTGCCTCCATCCCCTCCGGAGCCACCATGATCCAGCCGGTCATGGATCGGCCGGTGATATCGAACTCCCGGACGTTGTCCATGTCCAGATACTCTTCATAATGTTCCAAACCGCATCGGACGATCAGGTGATCCTGCCAGATGCCGAAGGTCATGTTGCCGGACAACAAATAACCGACACCACCGAACATTTTCTTTTTGGTCAGGTTCTGCAGAGACGCCCGTTGAATTGATTCATCTATCCGGGCTTCCAGTCCTGTATCGTATGCCATGTGTCCCGCCTTTCCTGGGTACTAAATAAGACTTGATGTTCGGCATAAAATTACCCCGTTTGGAACCAAAAGACAATACCGTGATCGATCGCGCACGTGTTGGAGGAAAATGAAAACAGAAAGTGCCTCGTCTTCATGTCAGAACGGCCCAGGAAGCAGAATCAGGGTTGTATGTGTGTAAATCGCCGGAATGCAGGTCATACAGCCAGCCGTGCAGTGTTAAGGTATTTGAATTGAATGCCTCCTGAACACATCGGTAGGTACGGAGGTTTTCCAGTTGCAGCAGGATGTTGGCCTTAATAGTTTCAAGATATCTATCGTTCTGTGGGAAACCGCTCTCCTGGACCCGCTCCAGAGCCGGCCTGGCCAGTGAAATCCACTGGGAGATGTGCGGTTCACGGGTGCTGTCGAGTACATTGAACAAGGCCCCGATGCCGCCGCATTCGGTGTGGCCGCACACAATGATATCTGTCACGTCAAGTTGCTCCACTGCGTATTCGATAACCGCGCCTACAGATGATTCCTCTGACCCGGCAGGAGGAACGATATTCGCCACATTCCGGATAATGAACAGATCGCCGGGACTGGCGCCGGTAATCCGTTCTGGAATCACCCGCGAATCTGAACAACTGATCCAGAGAATATCGGGATCCTGGCCCTGATCCGCCAGGTGCTGATAGGTGTCCTTCCGGTCGGCGAATCTCACTTTGAATTGCCGGTGACCGGAGAGTAATCTTTCTATTGACATGTTGTGTCGTCCTTCGTTCTCCAAGGTTGCGTTTTTTCCTTAAAAAGCATGACCTGGAATTATATGAAAAACACCGCACTCTGACCACAGGAAATCACATTATAGCACGAATTCCATTCCGTTACACAAGAAAGTCCGCTCTGTTTGAAGTGAGTATTAGAATTATTCCGGTTTTCAGAAAATTCATTCGACTCCGTTGTTCATAACGTCCCCAAGATTGCGATCTGATTGCACAATCATGGGAGTATGAATCCCACGGGATCCTTCGCTCAGGATAACAATTTTTTCCATTGATTTAGCATTCTCACTCACCCTCCATGAAACGGCTCTCCAATGTACATTAAGAATCCAAGCTATAGCTTTTCTGAGCTAACTCAATAGCCATATTAATGAAAGTATTGAGGGCGGCATTGATTGCGAGAACACATACGCTTGCTATAAGCGGCCCTCTCTCTCACCTCCTGTCCGAAAATAACGTCCAGAGTCAAGGAACCTCTTACGGCGGTAAAATACAGGCAGGGGTGGTCGTAGACTAGTCATGGCGGCAGATGACAATTATTCCGGTAGCGGCCGGTTAGTCGAAGATAAGATGAAAACCGATTGAGATAGTCGCTTTTGCGGGAAGGTTGTGTGCCATCCTGGAAGATTCTGCTTATCAGGAGGAAACTTCCTGTCTTCTCTACTACCTCGAGAATTAATCCACCCGTCTGGACCGGACTCCGAAATCCACGTTATCCTTTACCCAGGAGAAGAAGCGGTCCTGTTCTTTGATGGGTTTTTCGGGGATCAGGATGGTGGAGTCCCGCCAGGTCTGCATCACCATTGCGTCTTGGGTCCACATTTTTACCCGGCGCCGCGGCACCTCGGTCAGCCAGCTGTTGCCCACTGTAGGATTGGTATACAGCAGCCGGATGGTAATACTCCGGGAGAGCCGCTCCAGCGGAGAAACGTCGATACTTCGGTAATCGGTCTCGCCGTTGGTACTGATATCCGGCTTCCCGTCGCTGACCATCACGATAGAGATAGGCCGCATCAGGAGATTTTTGGTTCGCGCTGTGAGGGCAATTTGTTCCAGGAAGGCATTATAGTCGGTAAATGGATTAGGGTTTTCCCTGGGAAAAATTTCGTGCAGCGTACTGGCGATTTCCTCAATGGATTTGTTCTCGAAAGTCTGAATGGGGTAGAACGTCTTCGGTTCGTTTGCTCTGGCTCCGCCGATCGAACTGACAAACAGTTCCCGGGGTTTCCGGAGATCATGTAATCCATTGAGATGGCCATAAATGTAATATGCCAGAAAATCAATGGAATCGTTAAAGTGCGGACTATTCATAAATGAGCCGCTCACATCTACCCCGATAAACATGGCCAGCCGGGGGTTGGCATTGCTGTCCTCTGTCGTGGCCCAGTCGCAGCCTGTGAACAACAGCAGGAATGTAAAAGTACCAAAAGTGACTATTTTCAAGAAATATAAATATCTCCTCATGGGTGATTAGCCTCCGGATTACGTTAGTTAGTTTCCGACAGCGATTCCCGCTGCTGTGAAAGTTCGTCCAGGAGATCTCCGGATCGTTGAATATCCCCGATACTTTCGAAGGGAAGGTCAAACAGATGATTCCCCGAAATCAGCAGGGCCAGAAAGTTGATTGCCCCGGCAATCACCTGTAACGGCGGAAGCATAAATGCCGCAAGGAGATCTTCGCTCTTTTCCTGGATCCAGGAGGTATTTTCTTTGATGGAGGTCATAATTTCGGCGGTAAAATCAAAAGGCTTCACCTGTTGACCTCCGGACGTGGCCTCCGCTCCGGCAACCTGTAGTCCTTTCCCATGGATAACTCTCATAATGGTCGGGGTGCCATATTCGGCAAACAGAAACCAGGACAAACTTCGTATCCCGAACCAGACGAACACAGAAATAGCCAGAATCCCGCTCATGCTGATGTCGAAATTCGCCGAATACTGAGCAAACCAGGGGACCAGAGAGTCCACGAATTCCCGGTACAGAAACAGGACTTCCACCAGGATGACCACAATTTCAATCACCACGATTCCGGCGATGGAGGAAAGGCTTTTACTCTTCACCGCATCCACGAAAGTGGAGAGCACTGCATAACTGCCCAGGACAATAAAGAAGAGGAATACGAACAGCGGGATACGGATGACATGGACGGCCAATACTTCACCGGTGATGTTCGAGAAGGTATCGATAACCAGGGGGGTGGTGACATAGGCGAAGATCATAGCCTCAATCAGGCACCAGAAGAGGGTGAGAAAAACGGCAATCCACGGGACTCTGGATCCGACCACAGTCTGCCCGGCCGCCCGCAGGAGCCGAAAAGGGGTGAACAGAATGTTCTGAAAAATAGACCAGATCCCCTGCACCAGAATCCGGAGCATCCCCAATAAAGCCACTCCCAGAAATGCCAGGAATCGAAATATTCCACCCCAGAAATACACGGTTGCTCTCCCCAGGTCCCACCAGGTAATGAACAGGGTCATCACGAAGTTACGCCGGTCATGGCGAAAAATTGCCGTCAGCAGAGCGGCAATACTTATCCAGAGGCCGAGAATAAGCGCCAGTGTCGGCAGCAGAAGAAACAGGCGTTTCAGAATGGTAACCCAGAAGGCATCCCCCGCACCCCAGGCGAATTGCAGGAACATTCCCTGGAAATAGATGGGAAAGATCAAAACAGAACTAATATTGCGGAAAAGCGTTGCATTATCTGGTAACATACTATCGCTCCTTTAATTGTAACTTATCACATGCCGATGGCACGGATGATTCCTTGTGTGATCCGTAATATGTTTGCAAATCATATGCCTCAGAACTTTGTCGTTCGGCTCATTCTACCGGAGTCGACTGAGCCATCTCCGAATCGGAAAAAATATTGTGCTGTGGTCCCTCATAACTCCGGAGTATGTCACTGTAATACCCAGGCTTCCGGTGACTTGCAGGAGCAGCATCGATCCCATCTACCGGGAGATGAATTGTAGGCAGCCACCTCTGTACGCCGGTATCTGCGAAGATGCACCGAAAGTTCCACACGGCCGGTTGTGTCCATTCCCACACAAGGTGTATCCCAAATTATACAGACAGGATTGAGCCGGGAGGCGGCTGCATACTTTCAATCAGCATGTGCTTGCCGGGTTAATTCCCTCCACCTGTTCTTATGGTTCATATCGATTTCTCATCAGTCACTTTACGTCATCACAGGAATTCGGTTATTGACAGGGTACGGGAGTCCGATAATGCAGCGCTTATCGGCTTTTCATTCCTGTTTTCTCTATTAGCGTCAGTTTCGAAAATTTATTCAGAGGCTATTTTT
>DATFLS010000233.1:0-16257 GCA_035267465.1 bacterium | reverse complement strand
AGATTCAGGTGTCAAGCCCGCCGGAATTTCGGGGAGAAACAGGGGTGTGGTCCCCGGAAGAAATGTTCGTAGCATCGGTGAACATTTGTACCATGACGACGTTCCTGGCCTTCGCTGAAAAAAAAGGGCTGCCACTGGTTTCATATACAAGTCATGCGGAGGGTATAGTGGAATCCGTTGAGGGGGCCTATCAATTCACAGAGATATATCTCAAACCCGCCATTGTACTCGATTCCACGGATTCACTGAGTCAGGCCGAACAAACCCTCCAAGATGCCCACGAAAAATGCCTGATTTCGCACTCGATCAAGGCCCGGGTACACCTGGAACCGGAGATCACCGTTGCCGAATCCCCGGTCACTGCTGATGCCTGAACGCTGAGCAGTGCCGGTGTCAGTATTGCTTCCTGAACCGCATCTGCCCGACATCATCATGAGCCGGTATCGAAGGACGCCGAATCGCTCTGGATGTATTTTTGAACTACCGGGGGGTTTGTTTACTATAGCACTGCTTCCGAAGACGCCGCTCGGATTTCCCGGCGTTTTCCCGGAAGCAGCCACCAGGGTACTCCTGGAAATTCGTGGTGTTCCCAGTGATATCCGAAATGATAGCAGGAAAAAAACGACAGAAGCAGTGGGAATTCGTTGGAACGAGCCCTGTGCCGGTTAGTATATCCGCCGGCCGGTTCCCGGTGGGGGAGATAGGTTCCGAAATAGAATAACTGCAACGTACTGACCAGGGCCGGGAGCACCCAGAACAATAAGAGGTTTGGCAAATGGACTCCAGCCAGATGCAACAGGAGATTGAATACAATGGCCATCCCCAGTATCTGTGGCCAGCGGAGGTAGTTGAGCAGGAACCGCACATACCAGGCAATGAATCCGGTATACTTGCCGTCATGATAGTCGGGATCCCGGTCGCTCGCCGGATGTTTATGATGTTGGCCGTGCTTGGTAATCAGCAGTCGATACGAGAAGAGCGCATAGAGCAGGACAGCCAGTCTGCCCACCATATCGTTGAGTCGTTTATTCTTCCGGTAAACACTTCCGTGCATAGCATCATGAGCGGTGATGAACAGTCCGGTATAGAGAAAAGTCTGCAGAAGTAATCCGAGTGCAATTATCGGAACGGGCATCCTGGTAAGCGGAGTCATGAGAAGCACAGCTAAATTACCGGCCCAGAGAACCAAAAGAGTAAATGCGATGATCACACCTTTCAGAGATTTTTGTGATGTAGACATTCCCATAAGATATCTAATGCATATCCATTAACTGATGAATCCTGCAAATATAACAATATACATACGATTGTCAGCAATCAATAGTGGTTCTGTTCCGGGCGGTGGAAAATTATGGCATCATTTCTTGAATTGAGTATTCAAGGTGGCCGGTATGCTTTCTGCGCCCTTGATGGGTCAGGCAAAGCACCGGTCCCATCGGGCGATGTGAATTTCCCAGCTGTCTGAAGAAACTTATTGCGATTTTCCTCATATATATAAGTCAAAAATCACCGATAATAGCAGAGAGAGCTTTCCCTTTTGTCGGTATCGAGCAGATGACTAAAATTGTATTGGGCATACACGGACTGGGTAACAAACCTCCCAGGCAAACGCTTGGGTTGTGGTGGAGAGCGGCCATTCGGGAAGGCTTGCGAAACCGGGCATATGTACATCCACTGCTGAAGTTCGAACTCATCTACTGGGCAGATATTCTACATCCGCAACCCCATGATCCCCAAGAGGAAGATGAGGAAAATATTCTGTTTCTTTGCGAACCCTATGTGCCGGCGGATGATTTTGCCCACCGTGAAATTGATTACCATCGTAAACGATGGTTGGATTATATTGAAGAAAAAATGGATAAGCTGCTACTCAAAGCGGATATGTCCATTAATTTTCAGTCCCTCACCGAAGCGGTGCTCAGTCGGTATTTCCAGGATCTGGAAATCTACTTTCACGACGAAGGCAATGATTCATTTTCACGGGCGGCTAACCGGGCGAGGGAGCTCATCAGACAGCGGGTGGCGAAGGTACTCCAGCGGCATCGAACGAAAGAAATTTTGCTCATCGCTCATTCCATGGGTTCCATCATTGCCTATGACGTACTGACTCAGATGATGCCGGAGGTCAAAATTGACACCTTTATTACCATAGGATCACCTTTGGGTCTGCCGGTGGTAATGAGCAAAGTTTTTGCCGAACAGCAAGATCAAATGGAGTTTCTGAAAAAGCCTGTTTGTCCGGAGAATATAAAAAAACAATGGTATAACCTGTCGGATCTTGAGGACCTGGTTGCAATTAACTATAATTTAGCTGATGATTATCAGCCGAACTCACGGGGAGTTCGAGCCCAAGATATGATAGTCCATAACAATTACCACATCAATGGGGAGCGCAATCCCCATAAATCATATGGGTATTTAAGAACGCCGGAATGTGCCCGGGCGATTCATTTCTTCCATCTCGGACACAGGAATAGGATGGTACGGTGGTTGAAAAAACGGTTCGCACGGGTGATGGCCAGGTATTACCGGCGGATATGATTGAAGGCTTGATCGATTCCATGAAATCAATTGAGTGAGGTGCACATTATGAAAACCTGGAAACTTATTGTTATTTTTATCCTGGTCATCCTGATACTCATTATCATTCTGCAAAATACGGAACCGGTGGAAACGAAACTGCTGTTTCTCTCATTTCAGCTGCCGCGAGCGCTGCTGCTTTTTACCACCGCGTTCATCGGGTTTGTGCTCGGGATCCTCGTAACCCTCCGCGTTCGACGAAAATAGGCGCGTCGCATACCGATCTGTAACCATGCACTCTCGGGATCACCACGCTGAATTAATTGTAAAGCAGAGATGAGTGAAGGCCCGGTGATTGTGGGGTTCCTTTGAACGCACCCATCGAGCCGGGTATCCCAGACTGGAATTGATCAGGTGACCAGCAACACCTCGGTTGTCTCCGGCCTGTCACAGCTCGATATATAATAAGTCACAAAGGGCAGGTGAGTCTGCAATAGGTCGTTTCGAATTTTCGATTGAATTATGACAAATTACCTCTTATTATAAAGCACCTTTCATGTCATGGCCTCGGTCATCTGTCATATTCAACATTCGAGGGTCCCTGTTCCGGAAGGCATGAACAATCAGGAGGAATTATGGAATTATCCCATACGATCACTACTGACCGTGTTACCATTATCTCCACCGCGCCCACCGTTATCGAGCCAGCCCGACCATATACCGTCAGGATACGAATTACTGCCCGACAATCCCTCACGTTACACGCACTCACCTGGGAGACGCCTGACTTATTGTCCGAGGGTTGGCTGGAAAGTTCGGCTTCTTTTCCACTCGATCTGGAACCTGAAGACACATTCCAGGCATCGGTGGTTTTTCGTATCCCGGATGATTCGGAGGGTTTCGGAGAAATCCAACTCCAGCTCACCGGAGATAGTTCTGAGTCAGGAGCGTTCGAGCTCGATTGGGCGCATTGGATCTCCGTGTGGCAGCCGGCGAAACCCGATGCGCGGGAACCGCTGAATGATCAGCTGCGGAGGCGCTTGATTCAGGTGGTAAATCATCGCCCGCGAAACGGCCATATCTTCCTGGCCAACTGGGTGGCATTTTTTCGGGATTACCTGAATATCACAGTTCCGGAGGCAGCAGCAAGTTCCATCGCAGAAGAATTCGGATTACCTGCCGAAGGATTACCTGTTGAGCCAGAGGTCTACGAGGATATCGCCCGCGGCAAGGTGACTTTCTACGGGATCGATTCTCTGGAATTGCTGGCCGAGGAAGACTGCGTGGAAAGTGATGACCGGTTTGATGCAGATGGTGTCCGAGAAGTGGCGAGACAGGAGGTGGATGATGAGTAACTGGGCAGCAGGGTATTCGGTAGGGTTGGAGGTCCGGGATTCAGCCGTTCAGGTCGTGCTTGAGAGGTTCCTGGATGTGTTGCGTTCCCAGAACCTCCATCGATATTCCGGAAAGCTGGGATTCCTCGGATCCTTTGACGCGGAAATACTGGATCTGGAAGTCCGTGATTTTCAGGATCCTGCCCCGGTCGGAGGTGGAGTACGGAGTGATCTGGAGGCAGAAGGCGCTTTTCGCATGAACCTGTTCGGATTTATTCCGCTGGACATTACAATATTATTTCAAATCGACGACGTATCGTTTAATCTGAGTCAGACTGCCGCCGGGTTGCCCAAGGGGATCGTGCTCAGCATCACTCCGACTCTTCGGGTTCGTATCCGTTTTCCCTCCGCGCCATTTCTGCTGGGATGGCTTTTTAATAAAATTATCGGTCCGCTTATTGCGTTCGGTGTCTGGCTGGCGTTTCGCATTATCAGAAGAGTGGAAATTCCGGTCTGGGAGCTGGTCGACGTCTTCAGCACTCTGGGACTGCGTTTCGCCAAAGGCTCTCCGCTGCTAACCGCACAACAGGTGACGGGTGAGTCCTCTTTGCAGGTGGCTTCTGATTTTAACTTAACCAATCAGCAGCTCGGAGATCCGGATCAGTTAGGGGTATTTCTCCCTGCAAAAACGAACATCGGCGGCGTGGTTCACGAACGTGTGCTGACGGCCGCCGTTCAGCTGGCATTTCTGAAAGGATGGGTGCCAAGTCGTTTCCGGGTGAGCAGTTGGAAAATCTACATCAATATCATTCGCGTTCGGTTTGAACAGGAGCGAGTTGTCGCTTCCGGTTCGTTAAAGGCCAGGCGGGGCAAATGCTGGTGCCGGGTGAAGGTCCGGATCCGGTTTACCGCCGGCGTGGAACCGGAAGTGACGGATGTTAATACCTCGAAGCCCAGGGTGGCTTTCCAATATGATGCCAGCGTTAATGCACATATTTCAACATCCGGTATGCTGGTAGTACTCGGGGTAATCATGTTCGCGCCGGTCTTTCTGGCCCTGACTTTAAGCCTCTCTCATCTGGTCAATACGGCATTGCAGAAGTTTTTTCCTTTTAATACCACCTGGAATATAGCAGGTGTACAGCTCACCGTGCAGGCAGCGTCAATAGATTTCAAAGGATTCGTCCCCTTCAGCATGGAATTCCCCTTACAACTTTCCGGAGCCGGCATGTACAGCCTGGAAAGATTTCAGCAGTTTCAGCTGCCCGGCGGAGCACAATTAAACGTCGGGTTCACAACGGAGACGCTGACTATTCAGCCCGAGGAGCTTCGCGCTGCAGTGCAAATTCACTGAGTGGCGTGAGTCTGTCGCAGGTGAGCCCGAGACCAGCTGTGGACTCCGGTTTGCGGAATCTTAATTGTCACCGCCTCCGGCCATCCAGATAGATCCGGAGGGATTTGCATGGAGTGAATGACTCAATTCAGCCAGCATTACATTGAAATAAGTACCCATAGCTTTCAAGAGCAAACAGGGCCTCCATAGAGAAGACCCTGTTTGTCGTTGATTCCGCGGCTCAGGAGTCTGAACATGCAAACCGGAGTGCCTCCTGGGTAAGAGACAATAACTCTTACGCCACTCTCAGACGATCAACAGACGACTTCACCTTTTATCGGCTGACCTGCAGTCCGGTGAACACATTCTGGATCCGGTTAAAGAGTGTGGTCGTATCACTTCCGGCGAACAGGAGCCCCACCAGGTTATCGCTGTCATTCAGTACTGCAGATCCACTGTCTCCGCCCTGACTCATGGCTCCGGCCATCAGCTGATCTTCGAACACGGCCACCTTATTCGGTCCGTAACTCACTCTGGAGGTCACATTGATCTGCTGTATGGTGCCGGTCGTGAACCCGGTAGTCCGCCCGCTTTTCTTGACAGACATTCCCAGGGTTCCCTCCGCTACACCAGCGATGGTTCCGATATTGAGGATTTCATCGACCACCATATTCGGTTCCAGCGGTTGTGCGATAGCAGCGTCTACCAGGTTAGGGGAGGCGGCGGCTCTGATGGGACGAAGGCGGGTTTTACTCCCGGTAATCGCTGCCAATGCATTGAGGATAACTGCCGCAGCTCCGCCGATCGCACAGGTGCTGTCGCCTCCCTCAAATTCAATCGGAACGAATTCCGACAATTCGGCAATAGTATCCTGGGGATCCCCGCCACCGTCGTGGGGCCCCGGCTGCACGATGGGATCGCCGGGAGAGGCGTCATTACTGTTCGCCAGCACATGATTATTTGAGAGAATATAGGTTTCACCACCTTTATTCACCAGGCAACCCAGGGTCCCGGCGGTGATGTTAACGTGCCCGATACTCACTCCGCCCGGGGCCGGACGGACACGATCAGTGGGATTCTGTAACGCCCGGATATTCCCGGAGATGAACACATCCGTGGGGATATTCTGGATACTGGCAGGCACCAGCTCGCGCGCCGTCAGTGATTGCTTCGCCTGCTTCCTGTCAACAGAGCAGACAATGGACAGCTCCTCCGTTGGTTTTCCCTGAACCTGCTTGTATCCGATGCCCGTAGCGACCACGTTCGGCTTTGCCAGCAACTCGCGTCTGGCATCCGCCAGAATTCTTTGAATGTCTTCTATTGCATTGGCCATAAAAAACCTCCTGTATTTGTAGGTGTTTGCTTGGGTGCCTATGTGTCCGTCGAAAAAACGTCGTTTGCGGTTTGATATCCGTACTCGATCCACGCATCCAGGGTCGCACGAGAAAAATCCAGAGTCTCGCCGATATTTTCTGCCGGTTGGATATTATGTGCCCGATAGGCCACGTATGGCGTACCATCCGGCTTTTTCAATTCATAACCCAGAGATTCTGCCTGCTTCACCAGAGAATTGATCCGCAGAAATTCACGGACATCGGTCAGAAATAATTCATTCAGAAACAGCTCCATAACTACACGTTTTGCAATATTGACAATATTTTTACTCGCCTCGGGATCCCGCTGCACTTCGTCACTCTCACAATTGATAATAATAATTTCCCGGGGATCATCACGAATGACATCTCCCAGAGGAGTAATATTGCGCACACCGCCATCCACTAAATCCGGGGGAACCTCAGGCGGAAGGTCGGTCTGTAGGCTCTCAACCGGAGGCCAGAGCACCGGAATCGCAGTGGAAGCCAGTACTGCCTTGTGCAAATCCTGGTCAGTCTTCATGTTTCTGGCATTGAGAGCAAGATATTCACCAGTCGTAAGGGAGACAACGCCAATTCGAAAATCACACCACGACTGAATTTCGCTCAACGATATATGTTGCTCAATTTGTTTGTACAGGGGATCGTTATTCAAGAGCGATTGTTGCCCCAGGAGAACCCGAAAGGCTGCAGCAAGGGGGGATAAACTGCCTTTATATACTTGATCCCGGGTAATAGTATTCCAGATGTGTCCCAGGTCGTCTAATTTATCCATCGCCACCATCGCGCCATTCAACGCCCCGACTGACACTCCGGTGATAATGTCGAACCTGTAATCGGACTGATTCGACCCGATGTGATCATCAATATATTTCAGAGCACCGTACTGGAAGGCACCCTTTGCGCCACCGCCGCTAAGCACGAGAGCCCGCTTCATTTTCTTCTCCTATGATTGTTGTCCAGTGCGCCAATTCGATCAGTCGACACTCCACCCCCCATGCGCACAGACCGAAGATCAGAATTCTCAACACGCTTACTCCACAGCCATCCCGGGTTGTCAGACTGTTTATATAAATTCTTTGTGAGTGGAATGGAAAATGCGCTTTTATTAATGCTACTCAATCAACCCGAACAGGTCAAGATAAAATTGATATAATCTGAAGCCGCCTGACGAACCGAATTTTTTACAAGATAATACACTTGCCACCGGATGTATGTGATTCTAATCACCGATCCGGATGGTGGTAAATTGAGACCGGCGGTCTTATAAAAACAGAGCGTTCTAAAATTTTATTTGGCAAAAGTGTGATTCATATTGTATTTTTACTCATAATTAAATGAATCGGCACCTGGCGCTTATTACATAACTACTCATGGCCGGGGAAATCTACAGATTTAGCGGGTATCCGGAAGTTGGAGTCGCATAAATGATCCGTTTAAAATCTGTGGATGGTTCAATGAGATACAAGTCTGGTACGAATGAATGTTTTGCATCTGAGAAACCGAAGTGCAACTCTGTTTTTGCTTAGAAAGACAGAGATCTTTACTGAATAAACGGTGTATCACCTGGATCCCGTTTCCCTTCCAATAAATGGGATGTGTTGCGAATCGGGGCGAATAGGAATTCGAATCCGGGTTCGTTCCGGTGCCCGCATCTCCGGGTGATGCATGCCAGGTCCGAAATCGAAATTGAGCACCAATAGAGAATGGCAATCCGGCAGTAAACCGATACACCCGGTCATCCGTACAGGGAGGTAGTTTCCGGGGGAAGTATGGTTCTGTGCTCTCATGCGAGGCGGTAAATCAAATTGATTGCACCCGGGAAACGAATGTTGCATGAACTGACACCGGAACTAAAAGTGGATTGTTCCAGGATTAACTGAATCTCATGAGCGATATACAACTCCAAAATATAAAACAACCCAGAGAATAGAGAGAACGAGATCAATGCAGGAAGCAATGACAACTATACCGATTCCCCTGGCGGCAATTCTCGCCAAACTCGGAGCTCTGCTGGCGCTGTCGATTTTTGTCGAGCGGTTGCTGGTTGCACTCAATTGGCTGATGAATAAGCTGCTGGTGATCAAGTCTTCAACAGGGTGGGACGTTCCGGAGAAGAAAGAAGCAGAAATGAATCTGGCGGTTCGGGCAAAGGAAGAATCGGATATTCTCAGCCAGTCCCCGCATGAGGATGGTGTGGATGATGATCCGAGAGAAGTCGTCCCACATCCGGATATTCCTGAAGATCAGGCGGATTCCCGATTCGATATCATACGACTGAAAAGCAAAAATGAAGTCCCGATTACGAAAGAGTTCTTTAGTCAGATGATCGGCACACTGGTGGCCATCGCCGCCTGCTATTACACGGAGTTCTCCGCCTGGGCCTTTGTGCGGCTCCTGGGAAACATCGCACAGGGGACTTTTGCGTTTCCTGATATTACTCCGCAATGGTGGGAATATCTTGTGACCGGAATTATTATCGGCTCCGGGAGCAAGCCGGTGCACTTTCTTATGAATTTTATTATCAGCCGGAAATTTCAAATTACCCGTGAGGATGAGAAACGCAAACCATTGGAGGATGCCGTCCCGACAGGGGAACCTGCCGAAGAAGGCGCTGCCGGACCGACGCCTCCGCCGGCGAAAGCGCTTTCCATTGAAAAGCTGGTCGGCTTTGAATATGAAGGCGGTGTCAAACCGGAAACACCGGAAAATACCCATCTGCGTCCCGGGCCCATTGAGTTCGTGGTATATCATCACACCGCTATGAACTCGGAATCACCGTTCGAGGAGGTGGTCAATGAATTTCTGGTGCGCAAGGGGTGGTTGACCGGATATCATACGGTGGTGACCAGGGATGGCACCATTCACAATCTCTGTCGATGGGATCGGTTCGGCAATCACGCCAAAGGATACAATTCACAGTCAATCTCAGTCGCCCTTCACGGAAATTTTGAAACGGATCCCCAGGTGCCGTTTTCGAATCATGACGGGCGATATGGAATTGTACGTCCGACTGCTGCACAGGTGGATGCCGCATCACGAATCGTTGCACTCTGGATACTTATGTATAATATCCGGGATGATTTTATGGACAGCTTCGAGGGATCGAACGGTGAACTTCCCAGGGGTATATTGCCCCATTATGCTCTGGCGCAAAAAGCGTGTCCCGGGGGGAACTTTCCTTATGATCGATTTCAAACCCAGGTAAAAGAATACCTGACCGAGTGGAAACAGAATCCAGCGTTTGCCACTGCATTACAGAGTTTTGAGAAAACACCAATGACTCAAGTAACGTGAGGAATCACAATGCAGAATTCAACATATATCGACGTGATTACCCTTGCCACCTACATCTTTTTCGTTTACTTGCTGCTCGGGACGATCGTTGAACGCCTGTCCGAGGTGGTAGTGGCCGTGTACAAGTATCTGGAGCTCAAACTGGGGTGGCGGGATCACTGGAATAAAAAGGCACAGCAATACCAACGACGGCTGGACAACCTCTATCGGTTACAGGCGGAAGGGACAGGGAAATCTCTCCAGACGTTTTCGTGGCTGCTCTGGAACGTGGTCACCGAACCACAATATCCCGGAGGCCGGGAGCGCGTCTCAGCCAGGCTCATTCGACAGAATGCTATACAGATAGGAACCCGGATACTGGCCGTGGTGGCTGCACTCATCCTGATATTTGCACTCCAGGTTGACATCTTTTCCATGATAGTCCAGTCCTTGCCGGGCGTGGAATTGGGAAATATTTTTGTCGCACAACCCTGGTTAGGGAAGGTGTTAAGCGCAGTGGCTATCTCCATCGGTACCGAACCGCTGCATCATGTTATTACCAGAGTGGAACGCTGGTCCGAGAAACGGGCCGCCGGAGAAAAGGAGGGGAAATAATATCATGGGCATACTCGGTTTAAATTTCTTAAGACTGGAAGACCTGATTTTTATTCTCCTCTTTGTGATAGTGGTGATTGTCTTTCTTTCGGATTTTAAACTCACCAGCCGGAAATCGTGGATTTACTTACTCGGACTGACAGCTATCGGTGGCCTGATAGTTCACCAGATCTGGCGCCGGAAGAAATTTTTCGAAGAATTGCAGGAGCGGGAGAAGGAGATCAGAGAAATGGAAAAACGATACAAGGACCTCAAAGATCAGGCGAAAATCACTGAGCAACAATATGAAAAAGCAGTCGCTGATCTCGAAAATGCACTCAAGCAAAAGGCGCTGGCAGTGATGAAAGCGGATGAGGAACTTTCAGAAAAAACCAGGGAAATAGAGAAAAAATACCAGGATATTTCTTCGGAAGAACTCATGAGTTCTATCAATAACATCATAAACTCCTGAGGCAGACTAATGAGACGATTTATATATGTTTTGGTTATTCTGGCGATGGCTGTACACGTCAAGGCACAGCAGTTAACAGTTCGCTACCAGGGGCAAACCGTACCGGTGCGCCAGGTGAGCGAGGACTCCTGGGAAATCACCCTGGATGGGACTCCCTATATTTTGTTGCTGAAGAGTGATCTCGCAGATCTGGCGAAAAAAGCCGAACTTCAGCAGGCGGAGATAGAGCGGCATGAGAAGGTCATTGAAGCGCTGAATAACACCATTGAAAAATATGAAACATACCGGAAAGCCGCCGATCAACATATTCAGACCCAGAAGGCCCTCATTAATACAGCCGATAGCCTGTATAAAGGATACCAATCTCTTTACCAGGATTTGAAACGATTCGCCGGGCTCAGTCCGTTAGCAGTTATCGGGGGTGCCGGGGTTATCAACCCGCCGAACTCCGGAATAGGGGTGGTCGGCTCTCTTGGTGTCCGCTACCAGAACTGGATAGGACAGTACCAGTTCGGCAAGGGGTATCAGGGATTTATGGTGGGCGTTCAGTACTCGTTCGGTCAATAGTTGGGTCGATGTCGTACGCGTCGGTTCTATGGCTATTCACAATTCCGACGCCTTTCTGTCTGTACCACCAACAGAGCATACTGCAGCAGCGACCCGGAAGGTATCAGTTCACCGGGTTACAAAATATTCCCTTTTATTATTTTCTTAATTCCCAGGGAATAATTTACAGGGGCGATGCAGTTTTCCGGAACAGCTCGATGCTCCGAGTGAGCTGCCGCTTTTTATGGAGCTCTGATGTCTGCGGATGCAGTGTATTCCCTGTTCACTTTGGGCTTTTTCGGAGGACTTCCCGGAGGAACCTCAGAATCACCGTTTCGTTCCTGAGGTCCATAGAGAGTGTCAACAGCATCTTGAATATCGGTTCCGATCCCGTTTTCCCGGAAGGAGTGGGGAACAGTATCCAGATGCTGACAGCGTTTACACACACGCTCCGCATGTTCCAACCCCTCTTCGAGACTGTGGTATCGGTGTCTATTCTTTGGCAGGATTCGTCCCACATAGCTACAGGAATAATGATGGAGAATGGACGAATATTTACTTCGTACATATTTACCTGTTAACTCCGCCACCAGCGATTCCTGTGAGTGCACTGCAGATCGGAGCCGGCGATACAATCGTACGAACTTAAGCTGAAGCGCATCTTGCCTGCGAACGGCACGGATGGTGAGCCAGATGCCCGTGATACCGACCACCAGATTTGGGAGCCACATGGCCGTGAACGGGGAGATAATTAACCGGTCGGCCAGCTCCTCACCACCGATCAGTCCGACCCAGTACACCAGGAAGAACAGGAGACTGAATCCGGCGCCGGCGCTCCAGTTGCCGCTCCGGGATATAATGCCCAGTGGTGCACCAATAAGAACGAACACGATACATGCCACCGGGATAGAATACTTCTTATGCACCTCGGTCATATACTGGTTAATCCGGCGCTGCATGTTGTCGGTTTTCCTTAACTGGGTTTGTAACGTTTGTTGCCCGATTCGGATATCTCGCCTCAAATAACGATGTGAAGCGTTATCTCCAGCCGCAGAATCAGTCCGCATGGCAATAATAGAATCGGGAGACATCTCTGCGATTCCGTTCAGTACTGCGCGATTGATTGTCGGTATCGAAAGCCCTATTCTGTTGGCAACCGTTTGAGCCACATTCTCCCGGAGTGAAGTAAGTTCCTGCCGGAACGAATCCACCTCTGCGAGCATCATGCGGGCGTTCATCTCCCGATCACCCCTGCGACCGGATTGCTGGCGTTCCAATATCACCCGGGCCATTGGGATCGTCAGCACATGCTTCTGAAACGTGGCTTTGCGATACCTGGTGAAATCCTTCTTATCCAGTTCGTGGATCTCACCGTCGTACAGAGTTAACCGGACCTGGTTGCCTTCCACCGAAAGGGAGCCCTGTTCCGCCGTGATGGTGGTCTGCGGCTCAGTTCGGCTTTTATTATATATCAGGACATCTTCAAGCATATCCGTTCGCTTATGCTTCACGAGCAGATTGAAATCGGGCAGATCATCAATGAAGTATCCCGGTTCAATACTGATATCCGGTTTCTTCTTATAAATCGCCGCGCCCAATAACCGGGCCCGGTGGTTGAAGTCCGGCAACACATGATTATTGAAAAGAATCAACAATATGCACACCACGGCGCCGAAAATCATGGAGGGGACGATAACCGAGATAAGGCTGATGCCTGACGCGCGCATGGCCCGGATTTCATTATCGGCACTCATCCGGCCGTACGACATCAGGATGGCAACCAGCACCGCCATCGGAATTGCCAGTGCCAGAATCCACATGAGGTTCAGTCCGATATACTCCAGGAGGATCCAGATAGAGAGCCCCTTCCCGAGCAGCTTATCAATCGACTTGACAATCAAATTGGTCAGGAACAGAAACACAAACACCGCGAGTGCCAGGAAAAACGGGGGAAGATGCTCTCGGATAATATAGCGGGTTAGTATTTTCATCACTGCGAATTCCGGATGGACCGGCGTCTCTTACGTTTCATGAATAGCTATCTCTCTCCTGCAGTGTCCACGGTTATCCTGTATAATGATATAATCGGCAGGGAAATCCTTTTAATCACTGCTTGGACAATGGGTTGAGCCAATTCAGAAAGCTTCAGGACAGGCAGTTTTCCGCAAAATTTTGCAAGGAATCACAAAAGGTTCACATTCCAGTTGATCATTGGAAGATATTTCTGTATGATGCATCGCCGATTTCTTCCAAGACCCCGGTAAAAGCAAGGAGAGGTATGATGCTGAAACACAATAAAGATAGCGGACTCCGGAGACCGGATCACGAGTGGTCTCCAACAGGCGCCTTTGTGCTGATAGGCCTGTTTCTTTTGCTCAGCGGACTGCTGGTACTTCCGCTCGGTATCTCAACGCACCAGGCGGCAGGAAGCGGGCCCGAAATGAACGCGCTGACAGCCCGGGAGGCATCCCAGGGATGGCGGTTGTTGTTCGATGGAGAGACCTTTAACGGCTGGATTGGCGTGGGACGAACTACGGTGCCGGCGGGGATCTGGGTGATTGAGGATGGAGCGATAAAGAAGGTCGCCCGGGAAAATTATCCCAGAGGATCTGATGGCGAAAGCGTGGACGGCGGCAATCTCCGCACATCGGAGGTCTTTCAAAATTTCGAATTTTCGCTGGAATGGAAAGTGGCCCCCGGCACGAACAGCGGAATAAAGTACAACGTCTTCCCCGGTGATCCGGGCCGGCACAATTCACTGGGATTCGAATACCAGATTCTTGATGACGCCTCGTATGCGGATCTGGGCATTCTCCATAAAACCGGCGCCCTGTATGAATTGTATCCTCCCAGTGATAAAAAGCAGCTCCGGCCGGCCGGCGAGTACAATCAAACCCGTATTCTGCTCAATGGCACCCACGGAGAGCATTGGCTGAACGGCGAAAAAATCGTTGAGTATGAAATCGATTCGCAGACCATGAGAGACGCATTCGCCGAGAGTAAGTGGTCCGGTAACCAGGAATTCCTGAACCGTCGGGTGGCTCCCCTCGTGTTCCAGGATCACGGCGGCGCCGTCTGGTACAGAAATATCAAGATCCGCCCGTTGCCGGCACAGTAGTGTTCTGCCCATCAGCGATCTCTCCGCCGGAACTGCTCTGAAGGATCCAATCTCCTCATTTGCAGTGCTGGACTTCTACCATTGATCTCCTGGCTGGACACCGACAAGAGAGTACCCGCAATGTATCCCCGTATCCGCCGTGGGTATTTGCCGGTTTTTATCAGGGGTGATGCTGCCGGGCGAGGCGGTTCCTGTATTTGAATACCAATACTACATAGACGCTGTCCCAGATAAAAATAGCGACATACAAAAACGGCAGCAGCACAGACCCCTGCGCAATTTCGGCATACAGGCAGATGTTCACCGACGCTGCGGCCGTGCCCAGCAGCTTGCCAAGCGCAATCCACAGGGACTGGCCCCTCAGGGAGTTCCGGTGCAGGAGCATGGCGATAAATAAACCCGACATCATCAGGTTCTGGCCAAATGCGGCATACACCCCGGTGGGATCCTGAAACTCTTGTGAGACGAATTCTATGCCAAGGATGCTGCTTATGAGAGACAACAGTACGATGGAATAAAACGTCCACGGCCGGAGAGCAGGAAATTCATCTGCGCCATATCGGAGCAGCTGATAAAAGATGATAATGTCCAGCAAGAACCAGGTCAGATTCACCCAATGCTGTATGCCCGGATGCGGGTGGATGAACGAGAAAACAAACTCCCAGGACAGATTGGCACACAAGGCGACAAGCGGCATCCCGTAGGTCCGGTCCCGGAATCCCTGCCGGATTATCAATAGGTATGCCAGTGTCCAGAACGCCCCGGAAATAATTGTCAACAGGTGACTTAACAAAATTTTTTCCTTTTATGCGTATATGACTGCTATTATTTACATCCGCCATAAATGTTACAAAAGGTTACACAAGTATCACCATGAAAATTTATAATACGGCCAAAAGTGACGATATTTTTAAATAAAACAAATAAAAACACTTGATTCAAACCGGGAAGTTGTGAAAAATATTGTGGAAGCACTTGGGGCCACCGGCCATTGGGCGGCGATTTCTCTCTATGATGGCTACAATGATGCCCAGATCAACCTGGGGTATCTCAGCAGGCATAACAAAATTGTGAATAACAGAATTGCGGATAAAGGCATCGCTGTGGGTGCCTGGGCACCATCCATCTTGACGGATAATACCGGTACACAGATCCATGCGAATAGAGCGACGCAAATTGGTGTAACTTATTCAAAAGGAAAGAAAATTATCTCAGGGAATAAAGTCAACAATTACTGGGCAATTGAAGCCAGGGACTACAAATTTCCCGGGAAATCTAATCATCAGGCACCACCGGGCTGGACAGGATACCAGCAACCGTAAGTCCATCAGTGTTTTCTGAAGAAAGGGCGCCATTTGAATTCATCAATAGCGCCCTTTTATTTTAAATACAGGTTGTCAGTTAATTTAAAATTACTTGGCTGTCGTTACCAAGCTCTTCATCTCACTTTTTCATGGATTTTTCCCTTGATCCGCTAACCGATAAATAATTAAATCCGGGACAATGCATAGATATAAGGCCCCGTATTCTATGAAATTTATCCGGGGATTGCGGTTCTCCGTACTTCTAATAAATGTCTGTTCCGAAATAGACAGGCACTGAATGGGCAGATTAACTAGTGTCGCATGAGAAGATGGGTGATTTTGTGCGGTGTGTTCCGGATCTTGAAGCAGATATGTTGGCTCATATCC
>DATFLS010000232.1:0-5582 GCA_035267465.1 bacterium | reverse complement strand
GACCGCCTGCTCGTCCAGCCAACCGTTGGCCGCTGCCGCCTTGATCATCGCGTATTCACCACTGACGTTGTAAGCGGCTGTGGGAACCCGGAAGGTCCGGGATACCCGCTGCAGTACATCCAGATACGGCAGTGCAGGTTTCACCATGATAATATCTGCGCCTTCTTCCAGATCCAGCTCCACTTCCCGTAACGCTTCATCCGTATTGGAGATGTCCATCTGATACGACTTGCGGTCGCCGAACTGGGGAGGAGATTCGGCCGCATCACGAAACGGACCGTAATAATGGGAAGCATATTTCGCGGAATAGGCCATGATGGGAGTATTATCGAATCCGTGGTTATCCAGGACGTCCCGGATATATCCCACCCGGCCGTCCATCATATCGGATGGTGCCACCATATCCGCACCTGCCTGGGCATGGCTGAGGGCTTCCCTGCCTAACAGCTCCAGAGTGGGATCGTTAGCCACATCCTGATTCTCGATTACGCCACAATGCCCGTGATCGGTGTATTCGCAGAGACACACATCGGTGATAAGGTAGAGATCCGGCACCGCGGACTTAATTTCCTGCAGAGCACGCTGAATAATTCCGTCGGGGGCGTAGGCTTCAGTCCCCTTGGGATCCTTCTTCTCCGGGATACCAAACAGTATGACGGCCGGGATACCCAGCTCATATGTTCGCTGACAGGTATTCACTGCTTCATCAACAGACAGCTGATATTGTCCCGGCATACTCGGAATTCCCCGCCGGATGTTACTGCCGGGACGGACGAACAAAGGATAAATCAGGTCATCTGTGGTTACGCTGGTTTCCCGGACCATGCGCCGTATGGCCTGGTTCCGTCGTAACCTGCGCATTCGAATGGTGGGAAAAGACATGACAATCCCTTCTCTGACCTTTCAGAATTACTTACGAGATTATGAGAAAGTGTGTCCCAAACATCAGTACGTTATTGTAATTGAGTCCAGATTTTTCAAATAAGCATCTATTTTGTCGACCCGGGGCCGGGAGTGTTTAATGCAATCAGCCACACTGATCCCCCCCCGGTGATTGCCGGTGATGAACAAACCGGGATGTTCATGCTCGAATATTTCCATCCGTGCTTCCCTCTGCAAATGACCGAGGGTGTACTGAGGAATAGCTTTGGGCCATCGACGAATAAACACCTGTTCCGGTTCCACAGAGATACCCATCAGTGTCCGGAAATCAGCACGCATCTCCTCCAGTAACTGGTCATCATCAAGTTCGAGTTTCCCGGGCTGGCGCCGCCCGCCGACGAAGGTGGTGAAGGAGACCTTGCCAGGCGGCACCCTGTTTTCAAAAACCGTACTGGTCCAGATAGTCCCCAGAATATTCATCTGTTCTGCTTCCGGGATAAGATAACCGAAGCCATCCAGATCAATCGGAACCGCCTGCCGGTCGTAACCGGTGAAAATCATGACCGCTTTGGCATACGGAATGGCGTTCAGTGCGGCGGCGGTTTCATTATCAATATCGCGGATAAGCTCGGAGACTGCGTACGCCGGCGCCGCAAACAACACGGCATTTGCTTCAACGGTATATACATTCCCCTGGTGGGTGTAAGACACTTCCCACTGATCGTTCTTCTTCTCAGTACCAGTGACCGTGGCATCAGTAGTAATGACATCCTGCAATTGGTCCTGAAGTGTTTCGGTAAGGGTGCCTATTCCCTCCCGGAACGAAAACATTCTGGCGCTTTGCTTGGATTCCTCTCCGGCTGCTTCTCGCTTCCTGCGTTCTCGTCGTCCCTTGATCATCCCTTTGAAGAGGCCGCCGTAGTTATCCTCCAGGGCGACCAGTTTCGGAAAGGCCGCCCGGACGGACAGCTCCCTGGGATCGCCTGCGAACACGCCTGCCACAAAGGGATTGATAGCATATTCGAGAAATTCAGGTCCCAACCGGCGGGAAACGAAGTCCGCCACGGTCTCCCGGGCTTCCTCCGGGGCAGGGCCCACGAAGAGTTCCTTTAATACCCGAAATTTCGCGCCAGTACTGAACAGGTTGGTTTTTATAAACTTACCGGGAGCCATCGGCAGGGGATGGAGTTGACTGTCCCGCACAATGTAACGGTTATTCGCTTCTTCATTGGCATAAATCATCTGATCCAGAATTCCCAGAGAGTCCGCAAGCTTTCGTATGAGCGGATTGGTCTCCAGGCCGCTGTTCGGGCCATGTTCAATAATATAGCCCTGTTCCTTGGTTGTCTGAATTGACCCTCCTGCCACAGCGTCTTTCTCTAACATTTGGACAGAATATCCTCGCTGCTGTAACCAGTAACCGGCAGCCAGACCGGATATACCTGCGCCGATGATCACCACATCAACAGTTTCATTCATGGTGGACCTCCTCCATCACTCGTTGGGCTAATGCCTGGATGAACAGGGAAGAATCATTCAAAGCTTTCATTACATGATAATTTGAAATGCCTGCGTGCTCTGCAATCTCCCGATCTTCGATGTTCAGCTCATATAACGTTTCCAGATGATCGCTGACAAAAGCGATTGGGACCACTAATAAGTGATTCACGCCTTCCGAGCCCAATCTTTGCAATATGTCAATGGTGGCTGGTTCAAGCCATTTCTGCGGCCCGACTTTACTTTGGTAGCTCAGATGGTGTGGATAAGTTGTGGATAACCCCTCCATGACTAATTGCACCGACCGTTCGATGTGCTGTTGGTAGGGATCACCGTTTTTTATCACCTTGAGCGGGACGCCGTGTGCAGAAAACAGCAGGTGCAATTCCTCCTGAGAATCGCAGCAACTCTCTATCGTACTCTCCACATGGTCTACAACAGAATTGATGTAGGGAGTATAGGTGTGGTATGATTCAATCAATTGTGAAGGAATCTCTGTTACCGAAGTGTCTTTGATCTGCTGCTCCCACTCATAGAGGCTGCTGCCGGTGGTCGTACGGGAGTAATGTGGATAAAGTGGCAGTAATATGAGCCGATCGGGATCGATTTGCCGTATCTCGTCGACTGCTTCTTCTGTCAGGGGGTGCCAGTACCGCATGGCGACGCACGTGTGGTATTCCCTCCCGGGATCCATTTTGTTCAGTTCGTCCTCCAGGAGATTCGATTGTCTGTCGGTGATATCGCGAATTGGCGAGGGTTGGCCTATAGTTTGGTAATCTTCAACCACGCCGATACTGCGTCGTTTGGAGATGAACTTCGCCAGCGGTTTTCTCAGAAGAAAGCCCAGGGGGATATCAATGATGAACGGATCCAGGAATAAGTTATGCAGAAACGGCTCAACCGCATCATAGCTATCCGGGCCTCCCAGTTGAAACAGTACCACACCGATTTTTTCCCTGGAATTATATGTCATTACTCTACTTCAAAGATTTTCATGAGTTCAAATTCATCGTGGTCCGTATTACACCGTTCTCGAATATGTCGGCTGCTTCTCAGATTTCGGCAGCTGCAGGTAAGTATCGAATGTCATGGCGATGTTTCTGATAAGCAATCTGCCGAGCGCGGTGACTTTCAGGGTCTCACCGTGCCATATGAGCAAACCATCTTCTTCAAACCGGGACAACCGATCAAGTTCCTCTGAGAAGTAGGTCTGAAAATCGATGTCCAGGGCTTGTTCCGCCTCAGCCGGATGCAGCTCGAAGTCACACATCAACCGGGTGATCACCCACCTCCGAATCTGGTCGTCCCTGTTCAGGCGATAACCCTTGAAGGTGGCGAGAGCATTCGCATCGAGACGATCATAATACTCCGGAAGGGTTTTGACATTCTGAGCATACACATCCCGGGTTTGACTGATACTGGTGATACCCATGGCGTACAGGTCCAAACCTGCCCGGGTCGAGTACCCCTGGAAATTGCGATATAATTTTCGCTCCTGCTGGGCAATAGTTAATTCGTCATCCGGTTTTGCGAAATGGTCCATACCGATAAACACATACCCTGCTGTTGTAAAGCAGTCGATGGCTCTTTTCAGGATCTTCAGTTTCATACCGGGTGAAGGCAGCCACTCGGAATGGAAATATTTCTGGTGCGGCTTCATCCAGGGCACATGGGCATAATTGAACAGAGCAATCCGGTCCGGGCTCATGTCGATAATCCGATCAATCGTGTAGTTGAAGCTGTCGTCAGTCTGGAAGGGCAGTCCGTACATTAAGTCAATGTTCAGACTCTGGTAGCCGAGATCACGAAGGGTTTGAAAATGTTTTCGAGTGAGCGATTCTGGCTGGACTCGGTTTACGGTTTCCTGCACCCGGGAGTCGAAATCCTGGACCCCCATGCTTGCCCGGTTGAACCCCATCTCCCGCAGGGCAATTAGACGATCGGTGGTCAGTTCCCTGGGATCAATTTCCACTCCCGCTTCGATGTCTCCGGAAAATTCAAATCTGTCCAGGAGATGGGTCATAATATCCCGAATCTGGTCGGCAGTCAGATACGTGGGAGTGCCGCCGCCCCACTGTAGTTGTCGGACTTTACGTGTGCGGTCTGCCGGGAGATAGTCAGCAAACAGATCGATTTCTCGCTTCACGTATTGTACGTACCGCTCTATTTTCTCTGGCTTCTTCGTGATAATGACATTGCAGCCGCAGTACAGACACAGCGAATCGCAGAATGGGAAATGGAAATACAGGGAAAGATCGGAGACATCGGTCCCGGTATTCGAGCGCATGAGTTCCTGATCCATTTCAGGAGGACCGAATTCCTGGTGAAATTGGGGAGCGGTGGGATAGCTGGTATATCTCGGCCCCGGTTTATCATATTTCTGCAATAAATCTATATCGACGAGTACTTCCTGATTGACCGGCATTTTAAATTCCCTTGTAATCTCTTAATCTCTCATTGTTCAATGGTCTGGTGATATTTCGCACTGCTCACTTTCACAGTTTCCACAAAGCTCCTGGCGTTCTCCACCGGAACATCCGGCGTGATTCCGTGTCCCAGGTTCGCAATATGTCCCGGAGCGGTTCCGAACGAGTGGAGCATCTGGCGGGTTTCCCGTTCGATGACAGCCGGATCTGTCAGCAGAATAGCGGGGTCCAGGTTCCCCTGAAGGGCGACCTGTTTTTTGGTCACCTCTCTGGCCTGACCGAGATCGACCATCCAATCCAAACTGAGTACATCGGCTCCGCTTTCGGCTAATTCTGTCAGATGAGTGCGGGCACCCTTACTGAATGCAATGACAGGGATATCCGGGAACCGTGCTTTCACGCCGCTGATCACGTTTTTCATCGGTGCCAGTGAAAATCGTTCGAATGCGGCAGGTGTGAGGATCCCTCCCCAGGAATCAAAGATCTGGAGGATATCTGCGCCCGCTTCAACCTGCATGGCAAGATATTCCACAGTTTCAGCCGTAATGCGTTCCAGCAGGGATTCCAGTAATTCCGGCCGGGAGTAGAGCAATGTTTTGATGATCTTGAACTTTTTTGACGACCTCCCCTCGACCATATATGTCGCCAGTGTCCATGGAGCACCGGCAAACCCAATGACAGGAACTCTTCCGTCGAGCTGCTTGACCGTTTCGGCGATAGCATTTCCGACATACTCCAGGCCGGGTAAAACACTCGTACGGAGATTGTTCACATCCT
>DATFLS010000231.1:0-4263 GCA_035267465.1 bacterium | reverse complement strand
TATGTCAGCGCCGGTGCTTTGTCGGCGGTGGGTGGACTGCTGGTCACCGCCCGCCTGGATTCCGCCCAGCCCAATGCCGGGATGGGTTACGAACTGGATTCTATTGCGGCCGTGGTTATCGGTGGAACATCCCTGTCCGGGGGAACCGGATCCGTAATCGGAACGGTGCAGGGTGCACTGATCATCGGGGTACTGAATAACGGCCTGGTCCTGCTGAACGTCTCACCGTTCTGGCAGCAGGTGATCAAGGGATTTGTGATCCTGCTTGCGGTGGCCATCGATAAACTGAACAGGCGAGAATAGTGAGTAGTCTGTGCCAGGAAAGCAAGCCTGATGACAGGCGTTCCCGGTGTATACACTGGAATATTCGGTACCATTTCATAGAACGGGTTTTGTATAGCGCTGCAGCTGAACATGCAAGATTATAGAGAGGAGTATTAATATGAGTAATCACACTCTCGGTGTTATTATCGGCAACCGGGATTTTTTTCCGGATTCACTGGTGACGGAAGCACGGCAGGATATTCTCAAGGTATTCGATGATCTGAATATCACATCCGTTATGCTCGATGAAAGCGACACTAAACTTGGCGGCGTGGAAACATATAACGATGCGAAAAAGTGTGCGGATCTGTTTAAACGGCATCAGGATGATATCAATGGCATTCTGGTGGTGTTGCCCAATTTCGGGGATGAGAGAGGGATTCTCGACACCATAAGATTGTCGGGACTAGACGTGCCGATTCTGGTGCAGGCGTATCCGGATGAGCTGGACAGGTTGGATGTGGTGCGGCGCCGGGATGCATACTGCGGCAAGATTTCGGTCTGTAACAATCTCAATCAGATCGGGCGGAAGTTTTCTCTGACCACCAGTCATGTGGTGCATCCCGGAGATGAGCAGTTTCGGAAGGATTTGCTAAATTTCATGGCAGTATGCCGGGTTGTGAACGGGCTGCGGTCGGCAAGATTGGGTGCCGTCGGTGCCCGTCCCGGAGCATTCAATACTGTGCGGTATAGTGAAAAATTGCTGGAAGCACACGGGATCAGTGTGACTACTGTTGATCTCTCTCAGATCCTTGGGAGAGCTGAGAAACTGAACGGTGAAAACGGACAGGTGAAAGAGCACCTGAAAAAGATCCAATCCTACGCGGAATACCGGAACGTCCCGGAAGAGAAATTGCTCAAGATGGCCAGCCTGAATGTGGTACTCACTGAGTTCATTGAAGAGAACCAGCTGGACGCGACCGCCATCCAATGTTGGGATTCACTACAAGAGAATTATGGGGTGAATGTGTGTACAAGCATGAGCATGATGAGTGAGCAGCTGCTTCCGAGTGCCTGTGAGGTGGATGTCACCGGGGCTCTGACCATGTACGCCCTCCAGCTGGCATCCGGCACACCGAGTGCTCTGGCAGACTGGAATAATAATTACGGCGAGCAGGAGAACAAAGTTGTCATGTTCCACTGCGGAAACTGGGCGAAGGCATTCGCCCCGGACCTTGAGATCAGCACCGCTCCCATACTCGGAACCAGCCTGGGAGAAGAAAACACCTACGGGGCGATGGAGGGGCGGACCCCGGCCCATCAGCTTACATTCGGACGGATTTCCACGGATGATCAAAGAGGAGTCATCCGGACTTATGTGGGGGAAGGGACCCTGACCAATGATGAACTGAACACTTTCGGCACCAGGGCAGTTGCGGAAATTCCGAATCTAAACGAGCTAGTGCACTTTATTTGCAAGCATGGCTTCGAGCATCATGTTGCCATGAATCTCGCAACCACTGCCGACATCCTGCGCGAGGCATTCCAGAATTACCTGGGATGGGAGGTGCATTATCATAACCATCAATAATGCCTGTACTGTATCATGGAATAGATTGGGTGCGAGAAAGGTGAGCAACGGATCATTGGCAGATTCCGGTAAGGAAATGTCCACATTCAAGGAGGTGGCTCTGCATGTTCACAGAAAAAGAACTTGAGGTCAAATCCATTTTGTACCGGAAAAAAATCCTGGAATCCATTAAAAAGGCAAATACCGAGCATACGGCCGGCAGTTTGTCCTGTATAGATATTCTGAATGTATTGTACAACAAGGTTCTGAATGTTTCCCCGGAGACCTTTCGAGATCCAGATCGGGACCGGTATATCCAGAGTAAGGGGCATTCAATCGAGGCATTGTACGTTGTGCTGGCGGACCGGGGATTTATTCCGGAAAGTGACCTGGATACCCTTGCACAGTATCAGTCCCACTATGTCGGCCACCCCACCCGAAAGGTGAATGGCATCGAGCAAAATACCGGGGCGCTGGGACACGGGTTATCCGTTTCGGTCGGGCTTGCTCTGGGAGCCAAGAAGGATAACGCCTCCCATCGGGTGTTCACGCTCCTCGGAGATGGTGAACTCACCGAAGGGTCCAACTGGGAAGCGCTGTTGGCGGGCGCTCACTACAATCTGGATAATTTGACGGCTGTCGTGGATTATAATACCCTGCAGATTACCGGCCGGATCACCGATGTGCTGAAGACCGATCCCCTGGAGGAAAAGTTCCGGGCGTTCGGATGGGCGGTTCGACACGTGAATGGCCATAACGTTGCAGAATTGTCAGACGTCCTGCTGTCAGTACCGTTTGAAACCGGCACCCCCAGCATAGTCATTGCCCGGACGGTGAAAGGAAAGGGGATCACCTTTATGGAGGATGCCAGAGAATGGCATCATAAGGTCCCGGATGATGATCAATACCGCCTGGCTATGCAGGAGCTGGATGAGGCACTGGCAATGTATGAATCAACAGTTGATACCGACAGGGGGAGGATGTGATGGATCTGGAACTGGGGCGTCCGAACTTACAGGAATTTTCCGCCACCCTGATGGAACTTGCCCGGGCTGACCGGGACGTGCTGGCGTTAACCAGTGATTCACGAGGTTCCGGGAAGCTGGACCCGTTTGCCGAAACCCTGCCGGATCAGCTAGTGGAAATCGGGATCGCCGAGCAAAATCTGGTGGGGATTGCGGCGGGACTCGCCTCCGCCGGCAAGAAAGTCTATGCCGTTTCGCCGGCCTGTTTTCTTACCGCCCGGGCGCTGGAACAGATTAAAAATGACGTGTGCTACTCGGATCATCCGGTGAAACTTGTTGGTATCAGTGCCGGGATCAGCTACGGGGCCCTGGGCTCCACCCACCATTCCATTCACGACATCGCGGCTCTGCGGGCCATCAATAATATCGATATCGTGGTTCCGGCGGATAATTTCGAAACCCGGGAATCCATCAAAGCCGCCCTGGATTGGAATCGGCCCGTTTATATCCGGTTCGGCAAGCGGCCCATGTATCATCTGCATTTTCCCGAAACTGAGTTCGGGATAGGAAAGGGGATTACAATCCGGGAAGGAAACGACCTTGCATTCATCGCGACAGGCGAAACCGTCTACTTTGCGTATGCAGCAGCGAAACAGCTGGAAAAGCATGGTGTCTCCAGCCGGGTGATCAGTATGCATACCATCAGCCCGCTGGATACAGAACTGGTGTTGCGTGCGGTGAAAGAATGCAGTGCGCTGATAACGGTGGAAGAACATATGGTGAACGGCGGTTTGGGTGAGGCCTGTGCCGGCGTCCTGATGCAGGCCGGCGCCTGGCGGCCCATGAAAATTGTGGGGATCCCGGATGAATATACGGTCACCGGAAATCAGCTGGAGATATTCAATCACTACGGAATCTCGGCGGATGGGCTTGCAGCGGCGGGCAGGGAATTACTCCAGCAGACGGAGGTGAATCATGTCACCTGATTATATCCTGGCCGTGGACCAGGGGACCAGCGCAACCAAAGCGATTATCTTTGACGCAGAGGGTCAGCCAGTCGCCAGGGCTGCGCAGCAGCTTGAATCATCCTATCCCCATCCTGATTTCGTTGAACAGGATCCCGAACAGATCTACCTCAGTGTAATAAAGTCGGTAAAGAAATGTCTGGAGAATTTCCGGGAAGATCACAATGAAACCATTCAGGATATTACGGCCTGCGGCCTCTCGAATCAGCGGGAAACCTTCCTTCTCTGGGATGACGCAGGCAGACCGATCACCAACGCAGTGGTCTGGCAGTGCAAGCGGTCCGTGGAAATCTGCAGCCGGCTTCGGGGTAGTGACCTGGAGGAGGAACTTAAAGCCCGGACCGGCCTCATTGCAGATCCCTACTTCTCCGGGACCAAACTGATATGGCTGTATGAAAACGATCCCTCGGTGAAAAAAGCTATCGACGAAGGGAAAGCA
>DATFLS010000230.1:0-6010 GCA_035267465.1 bacterium | reverse complement strand
GTTAACGTTCCGTCCCCGTTATTTTCATAGAGCAGATTTCGTTGGTTATCATTGGAAATCGCCAGATCCAGCCAGCCGTCCTGATTATAATCAAGCTGGACGATACTCAAGGCATTTCCGGGAGTCTCCTCCGGCGGATAGAGAAATCCCGCCTCCTTCGTTTGATCTTCGAAGGTGCCCTCTCCGCTGTTATGGTAATACCGGCCGGGGATACTCTCATACAGATCCGGCCGGCAGTAGGATTTGGTCCGACCGTCGATGGTACAGTAGATGTCGTTTTCCGGTGTCCACCGGGCGTAGTTCCCCACATACAGATCCAGGAAACCATCGCGGTCTGCGTCGAAGAATATCGCGGTACTGGTGTATTCCGACAGGCCGGCGATTCCCGCATCCTTCCCGACTCTGACAAACCGGCCGCCGTCATTGCGAAACAACATATTTTCGTATAAAGTGGTGAGAAACAAATCATCGTCACCATCGTTGTCGTAATCGCCCGCCGTCATTCCGAATGCATAAGTGGTAAGGTCCGAAAGACCGGCTGCCTCGGTCACCTGGGTGAAGGTTCCATCCTGATTATTCTTATATAGCCAGAGGATCTGCACCTCCTCCCGGGTATACTCCGGCCAGGTTCCTCCTCCGATTAACAGGATATCCTGATAGCCGTCACCGTTGTAGTCGATGAAGCCGCCGCCGGATCCCATTGATTCCGGAAACCATTTCTGTCCAAAAGCTCCGGTCTCATGAATAAAATCTCCCAGTCCTGCCTCTTCTGTGACGTCAGAGAAAAGAGGCGCCCTCACCGTATCGCTTTGAGAATCCTTTGTGGACTTGAAATCAGTTTTCGAACATGACAACACCAGCAGGATGATAGATAAAATAAGGAAACGCATATGTTAATTTATCACCGAGAAGGAGGGGAATGTAAGTGAGAATTTTGGATCATCAGCTGGCGAGTGAACAGATGACCACAGAAGAATAGTGAAGAGAAATAAGGAATGAAGAACCCGCCACCCCCGGAAGATATAAGGTGAGGTAGAAGAACAGAGGGTCAATGACGCGTGACTCGCCTTTTCCTCTTTCCGTTTTCGATTTGCTCCATAGTCGGTGGTCAGCGGTCCAGGGTAGCCAAGGCATAGCACAGAGCGGGAGTATGGAATCCGGGACATTATACTCTTTCCTCTTTTCTATATTTTCTGGGTGTGCTCTTCGTTTCGGGTTTATCCCAAAGGGAAATCTTCGGGATGAATAAATCGGGATAAATTACAACTGTAAACTATCAGGATCCCTCCGGCTGTCCCAGATATGAAGAATTTGAATTGTATTCCCCTCCACCTGGTAGAAGAACTGATAATTATCTCTGATGATAACTCTTTCTTCTCGATCCTCTACCTGGCGACCCAGATATGGATATGACGAAATCAGCTCGATTATTTATGTAAACATATCTTCCAATTTCTCGGAAAACTCTTTACTTCCGGTTCGCTTGAACCAATAATCCAGAATTCGGATTCTTTCAGCAACTGCTTGCTTTGCCCAGATTACCTGGTAAGCCATTTATCGATTATCTGAGTCGCTTCCTCGTTCGTTAAATATTTTCCCACAGCGATATCTTTTTTTGCACTTTCTATTCTGTTTATTTGATCCTCCGAGATAGTCACTTTCTCTGGGGGTACATACTTTCGATCGAGGATCTGTTTCATAAGACGCAAGAATTCATCATCATCGATGTTCTCGATACTTTCGTGAATTAAATTTTTTAATTCCTGTCGAGTCATATTCACCTTTCCTAACAAAACAATTATCAATACAACATACGTTGAAAATTCGCGTGATCCAAGAGTGTATGAATTTTGGACTGTGGATGAGATTCAATTATGATCCCTTTACTCTAGGAGAGGGAGAGGACATGGGAAATGTGGGGAACGATCGCCATAAAGGGACTATCAGGGGTGTCGGGCTTTTCCTGAGAAAAAAGAGTCTCTCCCGATCAATCTCGATCGGGAAAGACCCTTTTAGTTTCCGACAACATTCGAACAGATTTTACAATCCAAATTTGATGGTAAACCGGTTGACTGCATCAAACACGCCGAAGTCGGAATACGAGTAATCGATATCGAATCCGGCCACATTCCGCAGCCCGATACCGGCGCTCAGCCCTTGTTCATCAGTAGGACCGATGTAACCGGCCCGCACGGAAAACATACTCATCAGGGTGTACTCCATCCCGACTTTCACGTTTTCGTAATAGTCCCTGGGCCGTTCAGTATCGATAGAAAATAACAGGGAATGCATACCCGCATCCATGGGCAGCAGATCGACCAGATCCATGGAGAGCCCGATGCGGAATGTCAACGGGAGTTCGAAGTTTTCTTCGGCATAGGTCAATTCCCGGGAAAAGTTCCGGGCGTTCATGGCCAGTTTCAGGCTTCTGAATCCGGTATTATACATCACGCCGAAATCAACTGCGAGCACGCTCTTGGCATACTCATTTTTCACCGGGTCGCCGGCCTCGTCAAGTTCAATGGTAGCCTTGCCCAGATTCTGGGAAACCCATTTGAAATGTCCGCCTACCGCAAACCGATTGGTGAGCGCCCGGGCATACCCCACTCCGAACGCATTGGCAGTGGGGGAATATGTTCCGATATCTTCGTAACCAAGCTTATTATCTGCCCGGATGGTTTCCAGGAATTCTCCGTAATCAACCATTAAACCGGAGACTCCGAACACCCCGAATGGGGTGCGATACGAGGCTGCCGCCGCGTTATACTGAACGTCGGCGATAAACTGGGTTTGACTCAGGGCCACGCCGAACATTTGCTGGCTCCAGGCCATGGATGCCGGATTGTAAAACAGGGCAATTGCTCCAGTCTCCTGGGCGGAGATCGCATCTGCCATGCCTGCAGCTTGGGCATCCACAGAAACAGTCAGGAACTTCAATCCTGTTTGTGCCAGCTTCCGATGGGTTCCGGACTCCTCCTGGCCTAACAGGTCTGCGGTCATCAGACTCAGTACCAATCCAATGAGAACGAAGCCGCTGAGCAATGTCGTGATTCTATTTTTCATAACTCTTTTCTCCAAATTCTTTTCCAGCAGATTATTGGAATTATACCTTTTTTTACATATGAGATCATTATCGGGGTCGGCTTACAGTGAGCAATCACCGCCCCTCCGGCCCCCCGGAAGGGCGGTATTGCTTCAGAAAGTTACCTGATGACCGTAAATTTGCGAATAATCTTATTTCCGGTCATATTCCCCTGGGCATCCTGTTCCTGAATAACCGCAAAGTAGATTCCACTCACCACCAGCTGCGTGTAATCGGTGGTCATATCCCAGTATTCATCGCCACTGCCGTCAGTATGTTCAATGGTTCGAATCAGCTCCCCGACCTCCGTGTAGATCTTGATGGTACAATATCCGGGCACATTCAAGAAACCCATTTTATCCTGGCGATCAGGCCAGCGAATGCTCTCTTCCGACGCCAGATTATACGGATTCGGTACCACTCGCACCGAATCCAGAGTGGACGTCGCCGGCCGCCTCAGGCTGGCCGGGGCATAGGTCTGCGCATAATATCTGCTGCTCCGGAGTGTCACAGTTCGGGGAGTCGCGGCATGGGTCGTCGTGTTCCGGAATGCATACGGCTCCGTGGTGGGAGCTCCCACCGCCTGCAAATAGTAAAAGTAATCCAGACCCCGTTGGGCTTCCGTATCTTCCCAGCTATGTTCGCTTCCTTCCAGAGTGGCCACTTTTACAAACGGCGAGTCGATATTGGTGCGTGTCCGGTAGACTTCCCAACCTCCGGGAGGATCCGATCCGTAGGTGGTCCATTCCAGGGTGACTTTGTCCGTACCGGAGGTAACATGGAATTCCTTGGGTGGCATCGGAGGCCGTGGGATATCGAAACCATTATTGTAGTTATCAATGGCCGCATCAAACATATCCATCAGGGAATCCCGGCCGGTCATCACCCACTCGTTCTTGGTCAGCTGCTGGGTGAATGCCGGTTCGGTCATATCTGAGATATCCAGTCCATCCTGGGGAAAGAGTACCGGAGTCTCCAGGTTCTGAGCCTGGGCATACGCTTCGGCGAAACTGAATTCCGAGGTGTCGGCATCCGGGAAGCCGTATTGATCGAATGCTCGTTTATAGGCATACCCAATAACGTAGTTATGGGTCCAGCTGATACCGTCTACCCCTTCTACCACAACGATGGTCACCGATTCCCCGAAGTCCAGGTCGTAGGGGCCATAGGCGGTGATAGTACTGATCCCGCCCGGATCAGCGTTGAAGTTCGGGACGTTGTACTGGTTGGCGAATCGCTGTTTCCATTCATCGGGATCGAGGACTCCGTCTAGCCCATAAGCCGGATCCGGCGGTTCCACGATATCCCCATGAAAGGGATAGACATGACCGGCGGTCAGATAATCATATTCCTGGCTCATATTGGATCGGTTAAACTGACTGCTGGCAGCGGTTAACGGGTTATCAGATCCAATCCAGTTACTGGTGGACGGTTTATCGGCCTCTCCCCCTTCATCAGGAACGTCCGACTGGATAGTGGCCCGTCCCACAAAGCCAGAACCGACCATCCGGCCAATGGAGTCTGCCGTGGCCGTTTCCCAGCCCTGGTTGGTGATCTGGGGATCGCCGATGGTGTTCCAGCGCTGGAATGGCGGATAATGGCCTGCCCAGGCGTACACCGCATGGAAATCTCGATCATAGGTCTTGTTGCCATCTCCCACCACGTCATTCATGGTCTGCCGTCCCCATCCCACACCATCCGGAAGACCGGCGGCCTTATAGGAAGCGTTCCACCGGTGGATCCAGCCAATCATCACTCCAGTGAGATTCTGCCCTTCCAGTTCTATATCTTCGTCATCGTCTGTATTTCCGGAGTTCGTCAGCACGTATTCAATGATATGATAGTTATCATGGTACTCCTGGCTGAATGCATACACGGTTTGTTCCACCGTTACGCCAACTGCAGTGTTTGCTTTCACGTAGAGCTTCCGGTCGGCTTTCATGTCCGGATCCACCGCATCATTGAATATGGGTTTATCGAAGGTTTCCAGCCCGTTCACGAAGGTTTTGGGCGGTTCGAACCGGCTGGTCACTGTCATTTCCATGTTATGAAACTGATCAAATCCCGGTTCCCGGGGTCCGCGGTGAGCGACTTTCACATCATAAGGCTGAATCCCCGGTTCCACGTCTCCCGGGTCCCAATCGGTGGTGGCAATCCATAATCCCTGACCTCGCATATATCCCTGAGCGTCATATAATCCCGGATACCAGTTTGAGCCGGCATCGGTAAATTCCGCCCAGGCCGCGGCGGAGGAATAGCGGGCATGGAAATCGCCGACTGCCATCCATTTCTCAATGAACTGGGCCTGCGTTTCATTGACCGCAAGAAACATAAATAGAAAGGTCAGAAGGGTGACCAGCAAAACCCTGCTGCCGGGCATACAGCTCGTCCGGGGGACTGCTCCGGACCGGGCCGGTGCATAGTGTGTGTGATTATAGTTCATATCAATTACTCTCCTCTTTAATCACCAGTTGTCGATGAATGTATTCTTCGGCCTCGACAGCGTTGAAATCAGAACCAGAACCTGATACCGAAAAAGACCTGCCGCGGATTCAGAAAAGCGAATCCGGTATTATTCGGCGGATTGATATAGGCTTTATCGTCCAGCACCTGATTCAATGCGCTTCGATCCACCTGGCTCCAGCTGCCATCTTCCCACAGATTGTAAGTTTTATCGGTGGTGTTATAAAACCAGACATGCTCTTTCAGCGGATCCGGTCCACCGGATGGCAACTGTTCCACTGCTTCGATTGGCTGGAATTCCGTCCCGGGTTTGGCATAATCACCGGGCCGGTCATCGCCGGGGATCATTTGATACGGGGCACCATCAATCTCCGCAAAGACATCTTCCGGCAGGTGCAGGGACTTCATGTAATCTTCAAAATCATCTCTTCCGATGACCCCACCACCCACGAATGCACTGTGGCG
>DATFLS010000229.1:0-3318 GCA_035267465.1 bacterium | reverse complement strand
GGCCAGACCGGAGCCCCCCGGTGATCGTGTTCGCTTCCCGCTCGTCGTTGTCTGCCTGTGATTTGAGAGGGTCAACTGTTGATCCACTGCCGGGGGTCATCTCTCCCGATTTCCTGTTGCTACCGGGAGCATCTCTGTCGGTTTGGCCTCGCTTCCCCGGGAAGGTCATTCCTGTTCCTGCATACTTCCGGCTCGCACGTTTCTTCGTGACTTCGTTGTCCTGTTGGTCCGGCTCGTGATCGCGAATTGTATAACCGCTGTCAGGAGTGGATAAGGTGATAATCATATATACCGGAAGGAGCAGCCCGAGGAGTATACCGCTTACAACCAGGAAGGTCCGGAACCGGGCAGGTGGTGTTTTCTGACGTTTGTTCACCGTGATTCCACTCCTCACTCGGGATTTTCGGGCTATATTGCCGGGTGGAAAAGAGGGTTGATTCCGTACATACGGTGACACAGTTGATGCGCCTCCGGATCTTGCTCGGTTTCCCTTGTCTTCCATGGAGAGGTCTGCGCGATCATTGCTTCTCACCGACTCTCCCGTTGTGGTTGGTCTCCTGCGGGTTTCACGGGTGAATGGTTCTGTGCTCTCCGGTATTTCCCCGGTATCGAATTGCACGTACAGATCCTCCTGCCCTGGAACAATCTCTGCGGGCTGCCCGGCAACCGGATTAACAACGACAAGTTCGTCCTGGTCTCCGGCTAGTATGTCGGCCGAGGTTCGCCGGGCTGGCAGAGCACGTTTACTACCATACGCCAGAGTGGGCTGAAGATATTGTATCGTCTCTCCCTCGGGAAGGGTATACAGGAGGTGCAAATCAACGTAGATGTACACCCGTTCTTCCCAGATGATGAACCGGGTAAACGGACTTTTCATAAATGGATCCGCGGTATCCCAGGTGACTTCGGACGCGGAGATCAACGCCCGGACTTCATCCACCCGGAATGCCACGTAGTGATCTGCGATAGTTGTAACGATGAAGCAGGAAGATGACTGGGACGGAGTAGTTTCCAGTCCTAATCTGCGAGCCATGCAGACCGCGGTGGCCACTGAATCTTTATACAGGAATACCCCTTCCACGGCAGGCGGGGTTAACGGGAGCGACGTGACTGCCGGCACCTCTTCAATCGATTCGACAGCAAGGGCTGACGTACAAAAACCTGCCTCTCCGACCCGGAAGGTAAGTATAGTGTCATCATCCCGATTTCGGTCCGTGCCTTTCCCGGACATATTCTCTGCATCCTGTCAATCGCAGCAACAATATCCTGGTTAAGTATTCTCGTGCCTTGCCGTCACAGAGCACCGACTCCCCTGTGATAGCTGGCGCGAATCCCCAAATTAATACCGGCAACCGCGAGGACTTCTTTAGTCTTATGACGGGCGTGGAGGTAACGACAACATGCAGATATCTATGATATGAACCAGGTGATGAATACTATCAGGATCTCTCATTCTCCGCCTGCCGCCGCCGGGGAAGTTGCATTGCCCCTGGGCCAAGGCAACCATACCGCTCTCTCCCCCGAGCACCAGTGCAAGACTGGCTGGCGGCGAAGACGAAGAAAGATGTATCGGTAGCGATCATAATCTTTGGTTGAATTAAATTATGGAGTGAACACTCTCAGATGCCGCAGCCTGTGCCGGTGAAATCTGACCGATGGGGGTTATCATTCGAGAGTTTGGAGCACAGAGAGAATGAACGCAGAACGGAAAGTGCCAACACTTCGCGTGCTACTTATCCGGATGTGATTTGGAGTACCCGGACCTCAAAAACCAGATCTTTCCCTGCCAGGGGATGGTTCAGATCTATGCGCACATTTTCTGCGTTCACTTCTATAATTTTGCAGGCAATGATGTCCCCATTCTGATCCCGCAGCTCAATGGTCTGTCCGGGCTGCGGATTCATAGTCTCCGGCAGGAAGCTCCTGGGAAGCGTATGGACCAGCTCATCATATCGCGGACCATAGGCATCATCAGCAGGCACGACAATCCGTTTCGTGCCATTGGTCTGCATACCGAGGATCGCTTTTTCGATTTCAGAGAACACTTCCTGGCGTCCCACCGTGAACTCGGTGGTTCTCTCCAGTTTTACCGGTTGTAATTCTGCCCCCTGCTCCAGGTAGATGGTATATCTGAGTGCTACTCTGTCTCCGATGTTCACTTCGTCCGCTGATTGAACATCTTCCCGCATCTCATTCTGTGTTCCTGTTTTAAGTGAAATACCCGGAATATTCAGACTGGATTTCTCCTGCACGACCATATGATTAAATTCCCAGATGTTACACCCCGAGAGTAACAACATCACACTACTGACAAGTATTACTCCATGGAAATAACGCAACGTAGAATGTGTTTTCACGTCCATTTGTCCGGGTGTCTCCTCTGTTTCACAATTCCCTGACTTACAGTATGCAGAATGCCTGCGCCTGATCCGCACCAAGACCGGGTATGATCTCGTTCGTACTTATAACCGATGCCGGTAATCGGTTTTCGCCTGAATTAAAAATGAATCTGCCGCGGTTGTCCTGATATTAATTTCCGGGGGAGGATACGTACTGCTATCACCGGTCAGGGGAAAATAACCGGTGTGGCTCTGGTTCTCCGAGGCGTGCAAAGACTTTTGCGGGGGCAGCGAATTCGTACCGGCCTGGCTGGGATCGAAATCATAGTGCTGAATCACAAGCATTGCAAGCGCTATGATGGCAAATGACAAAACAAACCGTGTAATGATTAACTCCTTCTGCTGTTCACACTGGGTTTAATATGTTATACCGTTGAAGCCATCCTTTGTTTATGGAGTTCGGGATTCTTTCCCGAAACTGTCCGGTGTCAAGTGTTCCAGTTCAAGAGTCTCCCGGGCGAACGCCGGTCCACTGACATATCCCATCACTGCGAGTTCCGCCCGGATGTTTTCCAGAATATCGGCGTAGTTCGCCATCTCGGTCCGACCAGCTCGCAGTGCACTCAGGTACAGATGCGTTGCTATGGTTGTTTCATATGAAATAGGTTCTGCAAGGATCACATCCCGGTTCGTGGTTTCTCTCCGGATCATGCCTCTCCATTCCTGAACACCGTTGGTGGCGACAAGCATAAAATCTCCCACACGATGGTGTGCTGTAACTAATTTAAAATATCCATTCTTATCCGTTGAGGCGGGATTCTCCGAAATCACCTCCAGGGTACCGTCAATTTGAAATCTGGTAAGCAAAACTTCTGCACCTGCCACAGGATGCAAGTGTTCTGAGTGTCTGTTTACCTGCCCTGTTAGAACCCGGCCATGAATCACGAGACGAGCCGTCTGAAATATCAAACCATGTGTG
>DATFLS010000228.1:0-22705 GCA_035267465.1 bacterium | reverse complement strand
CCTTTGTTTAACTCTAACATACACCGTTCTCCAGACGCCACCAGGGGATTGCCGTTCAACAGAACCTTTAACATTCCAAAAATGAAATTTTACACTAATTTACGGATTTATCCAAGTGAAAATGTCGATGAGGCGATGCGGGTCTCTGCAGTTCCATCTTAAAAAATGTGTGGCCGAGGACACCACACCTCCCGGTTACAGGTCATACCAATGAATTAATTTGATACAATCACCGATTGTCTCCTATATTCTCACCAATGAACATGGCAGCTCCCGGAGGGTATAATAGCCAGTTTCATAAGGACCGGATTAATGAAAACGGTAAATTCCCGGCAATATAGGAAATACGTGAGAATGTACTCCCAGGGATGGAAACTCGCCTTCGTCTGTCTCTTGCTCTGTATTCCGTTCCTTGCATTTGGTCAACTCTCCACTCTCGATTCGCTGCGCTTCGACCATGGGATGATGTATTATGAGTCTGGTGAAGCGACCCTGGCCCGATCCTCGGCACAAAAGATCTCACAAACCATCCTTCACATAGAGGAACAGCTCGGTCTCGAACTGTCGGCACGGTTTCAGGTGGTAATTGCGCCAACCCAACAGGTGTACCGCGCTCTCACCGGAGTGCTGCCCGATTGGTCTGCCGGAGCGACAGATTATCGATATCCGCGGATCATATTGAAATCACCGAAGGCCGGACGGACCAGCATCTGGGATTACGATGCAACCCTGCAACACGAAGTTGCCCATATCGTTATCGGGCAGAATATCAATCCGGACAGATTGCCGCGATGGCTCAACGAGGGACTGGCTATGCTCGTGGCCGGCCAGCAATCTCTGCGACAGACGTATGTTCTAAGCCAGGGAGCTGTGCGTGACCAGCTAATTCCTCTCTCAGAGATCGAACAAGTCCTCTCCTTCAATCAGTCCCGGGCGAATCTGGCCTACGCGGAGGCGCTTTCCGCTGCCCAGTTCTTCCTGAACGAATTCCCGGAAGGGACTCTCCGGGAGATATTCCGCATGCTCCGCAGGGCCGATATGTCATTTGATCAAGCCCTCCGGGAGGTCACCGGAGTATCTCTGTTCTATTTCGAAGTCTACTGGAAAGAACATGTTCACTCAAAATATCAATGGATTATAATGCTTAGTTCGAATACCACACTCTGGATACTCTTTCCGCTGCTGGCACTGGCTGCCTATCTGATGATCCGGTGGCGGAATGCAAAAAAAATGCAGTCCTGGCAAGAGGAAGAGGATCATATGGATGCCGGAACCGACTGGGATTATGAGTATATGCCGGATCCGGATGAGGAATGGCGGGGCGATAAACATTAAGCGGAAGATCCGCGCCGAAGGCCACGTGCATCATTCCGACCGGATTGAATGCGTTTAAAAATAATAAACAGGCAGGATTGTAAGACCTCCTATCCGGACCTTCCAATTCCTTCTCGCTCTCGGTGGACTGAGGTTCACGCCTTTTATTTCAATAATATCTCAATTAATGAAATAATTGCATAGATATAATACCACCGCGCACTTCGCCACAGTGTACCATCTCAAAGGTTCTTTGCTTCTGCCGGAATTGGAATCCAGTACAGATGACCAGCTCAGATCAGGGAGGAACCCGGCGATGGGGAAAGGCGAGCCTCTGTGCCAAGTACAGAGACGGATATGTGATGGTTACAGGGCTATTCCAGGATCTCCGCAGCGATATGCCCGACTTTTAGTCCACGATGATTTTTTCGGACCGGCCGGTGATGATCAGACAGCGCGGACAGGACGTCCGCCGTAATCCATCCGAGTGATTCCAGAATGGTCAGCATCATGGGTGCCGTGGCCCGCCAGGCGCCATCATGTGCCTTCACTGCTATGCCATAGCTTGCATTCCCATATCGCACAGTCAGGCCCCGGACCCCCTCTGCTCCAATCTTTGAGACGATTGTGCCCGGACAGGCCTCCATGATGGCTGTATCAAACCGACGCTGCCCCGCAACCAGGTAAGGACATCCGTTCATCGCGTTGAAGATCCACGCAAAGTGGGTATCGCCCGGTTCTCCCAATTTTTGAAATAACATCGCAATTTCACGAAGCGTCAGATAATACGTAGGTAACGAACAGCCGTCTATCCCGGTATGGAAATCAGAACGACCGGTGAGCTCGCTGACGAGATGTTTAATCTGCTGCTGCAGCGGATGCTCCGCCTGAACGTAATTTTCCAGCGGTATCCGCTGCTGTTTTGCTGCCAGCAACATCCCGGTATGTTTTCCCGAACAGTTATTATACACGGGAGTAAGTTCTATTCCCCCGGCCAGTGCAGTATCGGCAGCGGTCTCATCCAGCGGTTTATGCGTGCCGCACAAGAGCTGTTCCTCGGACAGACCGGTGCGTTTCAGGAGATTCCGCACCGTTTGAACATGCACCGGTTCGCCATTATGGGATCCACATATGACTGCCAGCTCCTCATTTGTCAGATGATAGGAGTCTGCTACTCCGGAACTCAATAATGGCAACGCCTGGAAAGGTTTTAGTGTCGATCTCGCAAAGATATGGCCGTCCGGTTGATCGGTGTGGAAGAGTAATTTCCCGGTGCCATCTACCACTGCGGCTTCCCCGGTGTGAATACTCTCCAAGACGTTCGCCCGGTATACTCTGGTGACGATACGCATCGTTTCGCGTCCCTTACTTCAAATTTAATTAAAAAATTACAATATGGTGAAGGATCACATGCTTCACAGGCAATAATGGATGTTCAACGACAACGAAAAACCTCCGAGCAACTTTCCGTGATTGAAGCCGGCATCTGTGGATTAAATCTGGAATATGCCGATTCTCTATTTACCAGGAGACAGAAGAGTTTTATTCATTCCCTTTTCCGAACAGGGATCACCGGGAACCCATCTTTCATTGTATGAACAGATTTATCGTCGTCAAACCGGGTCTTAGGACAACCCGAACTTCACACAGAACAACTATCGGATTAAAAACATGAGATCCCGGAGGGCGTTTTCGAGTCCGATGAACATCGCTTTTCCCAGCACACCCCGGTTCACCACCAGCGTATCAACAGTTTCTATGGCAGCGAGCGCTCGAAAATTGCGATAATTTAATCCGCCACATACTGTCACACCCATTTCGTATTTTGATGCCACCTGCGCAATCTCCGTGATCTCCTCCAGCGCCTCTATCTGTATTTCCGGAGTTGAAGCCGTTGCATACGTGGTACTATTAATTTCCACCTGATCGATACCCAGCTTGTACGCATTTTTCAGTTGCTTAATGTCACTCTCGATCCGGACGGATATCACCCTGGACTGGCCGCGTTTCACCTGCGAAAAGAATCCTTTCATATCCGGGGCATTGCGAAAGTCCATACAGTAATTATCCTGATATGGGTCAATAAACGTCACTTTGCTGGGAGGAAATGCCATGAGGGATTCAATACTTTTTTCATTGATTGGCAGCCGCCAGTTGAGGGGGATTCCACTGTTGGAAATGATATATTGAACGGTCTCGGTCTGCCCGTCGACAGAGGTAATTCCCAACGCGTCTACTCCCGCCAGTTCCGCGATCCCGGCTGCGATGACCGGATCCAGGCTGGAAATTTTCATACTGGTTTGCATTTCTGCAATTCCGTCCAAATTGAATTCGAGATGGGGCATTGTGGCTCCTTTATCTTGCGTACCCGGTGTTCCCATCTGAGTCGGTCAGGGTATATCGGGAATTCCCGGGACGACGCACTACCTCGGATATACGGGCGAATCGCACGCCCTGGGTTTCATACAGGGGGATCTCACGCTGAAGTACTTCCAATGTCTTGTGGCGGGCGTGTCCGATCCCGATAGCTACGCCGTTTTGCTCAGCGTGATTTACCAACTCGCCGAGCTGCTGGTGAATATAAGTGGAATCTTCCTGGTTATCGAGAAATACGGTCCGCCGTCCATGGATCAGTCCGAGTCTGGACGCCAGTTCGTCTCCTATACTCCGGGGCGAAGTATAACTATCGACGAAATACATCCCCCTGTCCCGAAGCATGTGCAGTACTGTCTGCATTAAATTTGGATTCTGCGTGAATAACGAGCCCTGGTGGTTATTCAAACCCACTGCATTGGGAATTTCCTGAAACGCCCGGCTCAACCTGTTGATAATTTCTCTGGAAGACATATCCTGCAGGAGAATGAACTGATCCTCCGCCTGGGCCGTATACTCTTCAGGCTCCATTGGCATGTGGATCATCGGTTCTACACCCCGGGAGGCGGCCATCTCTGCTATCTCTGTGGAATAAGGCAGCCCCGGGATAATTGAAATGGTGATCGCTCTGCCCAATTCCATGAATTCACTGACCAGCCCGTTTTTCACATAGCCAAAATCGTCGATGATAATCCCGACCACTGCCTGATCAAACATGGTACTATCAGTTCCCTGCACCACCACCCTCCCCATTGGCTCCCCATGAAACTGCAGCCCGTACATCAACACATTATTTCTCCGGATTTGTCCGGCAATAGCAAAATGAAAGCGTAATACTTGTTCAATCCGATCTGCGGTTATGTCAAAGGAGCGGCTGCCGCGGTTGAAAAACACCAGATCCGGAAGGTCGTTCCCGGATGAAAGGATCTGCTGGAACTGAAGATTGGGTTCCACTTTGATCAGCAGCGCCGGTAACCGCTCCCGAAACTTATACCTGGCTTCGTTCAGGAGATCGGCAGATGGTCTGGACTGGTACCGCAGATTCCAGACAATGATACCCAACAGGAGGAATCCTATCGCCAGAAATAAGAAAAGCAGCTGTTTTTCATCGGTTCGTCTCATGCGATATCTGTCTGCCTGCCATCCAGAGGGCATGTTTTAATTAAATTACTCAATATTGGCGGAGTATAAAATACATAATTCACCACGGATCAGGGGATGGGACGTTGTCCACACACAAGTGCCGGTGAAGTTCGGGTACTCTCCGGGCATATCATCTTGCATTGCCGGTCAGCAGGCACTGTTTCTTCAGCTTCGGACGGTGATGAAAGAAGAGACGACTCTCGGTAATGCCGGTGCGTGAGGGAATCAACCAGGATTAATCGCTATCCACGAATCTGGATATTCACGGTTAATCCGAAGTCGCTGAACGTGGTCGGCTTATCCTCGGAATTCACTCGCTTATTAAACCGCTGGCCGTATTTATAATATATCCCGCCGGTCACCCGTTCGGTGAAGGAGTAATCAATCTTTGGCTGCAATTGCCAGCTGTATTCTTTGCCCTGCGGTTCGAAACTGCCACCTGAAAGACTGCGTAACTGCTCGGAATTACTGTAATCAAAGGTAAAGGTCGTTGTGAGATTATTATTCATATTGAGGGATCTCAGAAACGGGATGGGCAACCGGAGTCCTCCGCGGTGTTGATAACTTCCGGACAGGCTGATGTTGCGGCGATTGGAGATATCCAGAGAACTCAATCCGGAATTATACCCGGCGGTCACTCGCTTGGTGGTCCCATAGCTGATCTGGACTGAGATATCGTTCATCGTGGTCATCCGAAATCCTATCAGGGGCTGCATATTTTGGGTATAGGTGGCGGACAGTTGTTCCCCATCTCTAAAATTGGCCACGTATCGCCCCTGATAGCTGTGATTCAGCGAGACACTCCTGGCGAGTCCTTCGAACAGAGAGAGCTGCTCCAACCCTCCCCACCGAATACTCCAGCTTGGAATCGGCAGGCCCTTCACCTCCTCCTCTTTCAGTTCATATTCTTCCGGTTTGAACTGGAGCAGGAACATATCCCGGTTGACATTTCTGGTCACCCGGTTTGGCGTGAATAACCTGGAGTTCCCAACGGAAAAGTTGAAGGTGGCCGAGACATTTCGCGAAAAATTATATCCGGTGCGCACCGCAAAATCCTGCGAGACATTCACACTCCGGTTTCCTGCGAGCCCGATATATGCGGAATCGACCGGGATATCGGGATCCACAATCCATCCCAGGCGATATTGCACTCCCGGGGCCCGAACCAAGTTGCGGTGCTGTCCGGAACGGCTGGTACTGAACGAAAGATTCACCGGCTGCAAATTCTGGATAAACGCGCTGAACAATTCGCCGGGATCCGGGAAACCGTCCCCGTCTTCTTCTTGCTGCGTCTCAGTGCCTTGGTCTTCCCCAGGTTGCCCGGGCGGTACGTTCGATGGCTGGCCGGGTCGCCCTCCCGGACGAGTTTGCGGGCCCTGCTGTCCGGGGCGGGAGCGACCGGACCCGGCCGACTGCAGCTGTTTCAGATCAATCACTGCGTTGACGGACGTCTGCTGGTTATAGCCGACATCCACTCCCTCCTTCTCCTCATTCACACTGTTCTGATAGTTGTAATTCGATTGATACTGGAATGTTGGCTTCAACCAGTTGGATAACTGGGGGTTATAGGTGGCATTGTAGCCTTCGTTCACCCCGGTGACAATGCCCGGTTTTTGATACCGGATCATATCCCACCGGCGTGATCCCCGGAACTCAGAGACATTGGAGTCCATGCGTTTGTTGTAGGAAAAATTCAGGCTCTGGAAGGGATTATACCCGGTGGTAAACGTCCGCTGTAAAATCTGATTGTAGGACCGATTCGGCTCCCTGGTTCCCGTCCGATATGCTCTGTCTACGGTGTTTTCCGTGAGAAGTCCGGTTACATTTATTCTGGTGGGCTTGTAATAAAATCTCGTTTCGCTCAGCTGGTCGCCAATCAGCGGGACCGGATCCAGAAACTGGAAAATACCAAGCCCGTTTCCCTGCAGGAACTGGACATTATACCCGCCCTGAATGACATTCTTTGAGTTCCGGGAGTATTTCTGCGTTTCGTTCCGCAGATAAGACTCGCTGACGTCATAACTAAACCGAACAGCATCGACGGTGTATTTGAGCAGCCAATTCTTGGATCGGGTGGTTTTCGACAGCGAGGTTCCGTAGGATCGCTGCATTGAGAAGGATTCAATTTTTGAAATCGTATCTTCCGCGGCTGTTTGCGAGAGTGTCTCGTACAATTGATCCGTTAACACATCGCTCCCGGGCAGATATTTCGGAATCTGCTGGGATTCATTATAGCGAGCTCTCACGGGAATCCGCAATCCCCAGGACTCGGGAAACAGCTTATTCCCATTCAGGGAGACATTCATATCCACAGATTCCGTATTCATATCATCTCCCCATTGATTATCAACCCGATGGAAGTCCGCGTCCACCCGGCTGGTATTCACCCGAATACTCATGACATCGGCGAAGTCCACCGAGGCCTGGGCTCGCATGGCAATACCACCCGACCGACTCACTCCGGTAACCCGCAATTCATTCACCCAGATATCCCCGGTATAACTGGGCCACGCATCCAATTCCCCGTGACTCTCCCAGGCTCGATAATCCGGTCCGGTGAAATTCCGGGCCCCGATTTCCATCCGTTTGATCTTGCCGATTGAGGGATTGCCGTGCACGACCAGTTCCAGGTTTCCCTCCGACGTGGTGTCCGCAAAGACGGTGGTATTCCGGTAAAAGTAGATACGTCCCCGGGGATTGCGCTCCGGAAACGGAGTGCCGGAGGACACCGCCAGACTGTCCACCGCTTTTAATTGAGCCAGGAAATCCAGATCCAGTTCCATCTGCTGCCACCCGGGATCCAGCTGTGTCCGGTACTCATAGTAATTCTCGTCGTCCCGCCCGAGCCGGAAGAAAAACTCCAGATGATCGCCGGGAGGATTCACCTTGTCGCCGTGGAGAAACATCTTGAGGTACTGATAATTCACCAGGTTCAAATCCTGGCTCTGATGTAACACCCTGACCGCTCGCCCCTGTGACCACTGCCGCAGGTTGGACAGCTTCAGCACCAGCGATTGTTCTTTGGAGGTAATCCCGTACACTCGATCTTCGGCGCCTCTGACGCCTTCCGGGGGACTGTAAATGGCGTTGTTGTCTTCATTATTCACCACTGAGACCGAAAAACTGCTGTCATTCTGGGTTGTATCACCCGGGATAATCACATTCTCGACGCTCGATTCCAGCCATTCGTTGCCCACGATTTCAATTTCTGCAATGCTGATGGTGTCTTCATCCCCGTTATTATACGTAAAATCTGTGAACCAGATGCGGGCAAACTGGACATCTTCGATGGAGGCATCAGGATCGGACCGTGCAGGATCGAAATCATTCAGAGGAATGAGGTACTGTTTCCAGCCGGTGCCCCGACCAGTGGCCGGATCAACGGTTTCGTTAATAAAGTATTCATTGTTCGTGGTATCCAGGGGAACCGTATAACTAAAATAACTTTCCGTGCGATCCAGGATGTTATTCCGGTTCAGATCCTCCGTATCAGGGATATTCCCGCCCATTTCCCGCCCGTTACCCTGCATGCCGTTCGACCAGCGATAGGTCCGGAAATCCTGGCGTTCGAAGGCATAATTATCTCCGGCCGGATCCCCGGGCTGCAGTCCGTACTTTTGAAACATCGCATCGGGACTGTTTATAGTCAGCGTATCCTGCCCGTTCGGGCCGTAAACACCGATTTCCTCTTCATCAGGCAGTCCGTCTAAACCCAGATCTTCGTCGTCATCGAGCAGGCCGTTCTGGATACCGCCTCGCCGCTTATCTTCGGTATCGAGGGCGTTATTACCATTGCCATCCTCGGAGATCAGCCCCAGGTCAATATGGGCTACTCCGCTGTTGCCGCGTAGCCAGAGTTCAATGTATTTACTCTCGCTCTGATCCCGATAGGAGGAGGGCAGGGCCCGCATAAATCCACCCCAGACCGAGTCCGCAGCAGCGGGCTGTCTGTCGCCAATCGCTCTCTGCGGATCGAGCACCACGTGCAACACCTGGGTGGTGTTGGTCTGCTGCTGAATACTCACTTCTCGGTTCGGCCAGATTGCCTTGGTCGGAATGCCGGCATACGGGTTATACCAATACAGGAATCCGCGGTTCTTCTCGGTATACCCGAGATTTCGCCCGTCAGGATCTCTCGGGATGGAGGCTGGAAGCCAGCTGTGTTTGGAGATCGTTAAACTGGTGGTGCGCTTACTACCCTCAAAATCATCGATATAGGCAACCCCGTTTTTATCCAGCTGGGAATCCTGCAGATTGGGGTTGGGCATCACCTGGGCCACCTCGCCTGCAATCTCGAACTGTGAACGGGCATCGGTGCTAATGAGGGGCATCTGATCGATGGCCTGGGTCAGAAAATTCAGATCTTGCTGATAGCGTCCGTTCACATCCCATACAAAATTTCGGAACGGTTCCTGGCCCACCCGGACCTTATCATCCACCGATGTTTTACTGTAGTACATCCCGGTCGCGGCGAGAAAGGAATTCTCACCAAAGGCATATTCGGCACGTCCCCCCATCACCACTTTCTTGTCCAGCTGAAAGACTTCGTTGGTCTCATACAGTATTTCAAGATCAGCCCCGGGTTTCAAATACTCCTCGCTCAGGATGGTCACCCTGCCAAGGAAATAGTCGATATTGTAGTCTGTTCCTTTCTGCAGGGTCTTCCCCGATGCACGCACCTCTTCGCTGCCTTCGATAATATTAAATCCGGGGAGATTGATATTTGCGCTCTGGTTCGAGTACGATGCGACCAGCTTAAACCGGGATTCCTCAAGCATTGCTTTATTCTGCCGGTAGCTGCCTTCATACATTTCCGACTGAGAAAGGGACGTATCGAGTTGCGAATTATACAAGCCCTCCCGAATCTCTTGCCCGGCCGCCTTCGCTTCTTCCTCCGACCGGAATGGCTCCAGATAGGGGATAAATATCTCCCCGCGCTGCAAATCAACAATGTTCTCAATGTCAATAGTCTGGTCGGGGGTCTGCTGTCCCTCCGAATTGAATTTATCCAGCCCGAACACCTGGAGCCAGGGCGTGCCGTCATCATTGATATTATCGTTGTTGTTCGTATAGGTATCCACGATATCGAATTCGAAGGCATCGCGCTCAAGGTTTATGGTCCCCAGGGAATAGACGTTCTTGAACATCAGATCCCAGGTGGGCTTGGTCGGACTGGGATTGTCGATACGCAGCATCTTCATGTTCACCCGGGTGGAATCCTCCGGATTAAACACCAGCTGTCCAACGGTATCGCCGCCCTCCGTGGAGTAACTGATGGCCAGGATCTCGTTGTCCTGCAGGTTGGTATTCAACCGGATAAAGCCGAGATCCCGGTCGATGATGTAATCGGCTTCCTCCTCCAGAATCTGGAATTCCGCCCGCCGCATGTACTGGCGCAGTTGCGTGGTGTCATCCGGATTCACAAACGCATTTCCCCACACCTGGGTGCCGGTTTCGTAATTGGTCCCGATGATGCTTTTGAAGACCTCAATATCATCAATGATCTTATCCTGCGGCGGCTGGATGTGCTCGTTCGTCCCGGGATCCAGCGGGTAGAAATTGTTGCGATAATACTCATCTATGTAGAAATATTTGTTTTTAACGTACTGGTAATCATAGACTTCATAGGTCTGTTCGGAGGCCCCTCCCTCAAAACTCATCTGCTGCTTTTTGCCCTGTTCAATGCTGGCCACCGTGACCACATCGACCGGTCCGAATTTCATATCCGTCCGGATCCCGAACAATCCACTGCTGGTCGGGCTGAAGGTGACCAGTTGAGTTCCGGGCAGCGACAGGCTGATATTCCCGGCATCCACGCGCTGGATAATGTCATCCTCGTTCCCCACATAGTTCAATTTCACATCATTTTCAAACTGAAAATCCCGCTCCGAATTATAGTCAACCAGAACATTAATCCGGTCCCCGATGCTCCCTTCTATGCTGAAATTCTGGCGCTGATTGAAGATAATGTTGGTCTGCGGCTCCGATTGAAAATTGGTGGTGATCAGGTTTTTATCTTCCCGGGTCGCCCGGGCATTAATGTTCACATTTCCGGCAACGCGCAGGGCGACACGCTGTCCGGCAATATCCGCACCGACCAGTTCATATCCCCGGGCATCCTGGAGATTTGTACTCGCCTGCTCCTCTTCAGTATGTAATGCCCGAAACAGCAGTTCTCGCTGGTTGCGCCGGAGGTTCAGTTCGTAATATGCATCCAGATCAACCCACAAAGGGATACCCACCGGTGTGTCGTAATACATCGGCGAAATAACCAGATATGTTCCGGTGGAATCAACTGCTTCCACCCGGCGGAAACCCCGGACGGTATAGTTGGGTCTGAGGATCTTCCAGGGAAGCAAGGTATCGCTCTCCGCAGCTCCCGGATATCTGACGCGGTTATCCGGGAATAGGTCGGGCTGTCCCAGGGGAATCCGGGGGAACTGCAGGGGTGCCGTGAACACGGAATCCCCGGGAGATTCCTGTTGAGCGGAGACCGGCGACCTGATACCGTGAAGGCACAGACCACCGATCAATACGAGCAATAAGACTCGCCCAAAAATTGTTATCGCCTGCTTCTTAATATCCAAACCAATCTGTCACTTACTGTTTAATAATCGATAACAATCTTCGTCGAGTGTGCTCCTTTGTGTTTACTGTTAAGAAATGATGTTACGCTGCTGTAATTCGAGGAATAACTTCCGTAATGCCCGTCCACGATGCGAAATGGCATGCTTTGCATCACTGGTCATTTCTGCAAATGTCTGCCGTGTTTCCAGTGTTTCAAAAATTGGATCATACCCGAATCCCTGTGTTCCACGGCGCTCAATGGTGATAAGACCTTCCACGGATCCTTCCGTGACCACTTCATGAGTGCCATTATAATAGACGGTTACCGTGGCAAATCGCGCCGTGCGCTTGTCGGGCGGCACCTCCTGCAACTCGAGTAAGAGTTTATCAATGTTATCATTATAAGTGGCATCCTCGCCGGCATATCGGGCAGAGAAAACTCCGGGAGCACCTTGCAGAGCGTCTACTTCGAGGCCGGTATCATCGGAGATGACCGGTAATCCGAGAAATTTGTATAATTCAAGTGCTTTTTTTAATGCATTTCCCTGTAAGGAGTTCCGATCTTCCTCAATCTCCGGCACGTTGTCGAACTCCCTCAGATCTTTGATGGTCAACCCCGGGTGACCGAATATTTCCTTGATTTCCTTCGATTTGTCAGGATTGGCAGATCCGACCACCAGTACATTGATCATACCGTCGTCTCATCCTGATAAATCGTCTTAATAATTCTCTTCCGAAGTTTGCAGTTCGACATGCACCATCATATCCACGGTAATGGTTCCGCCGGAAATCACCTTCCCCTGAATTCCAATGGGCTCATTAACCACGTTGAGCAACGCGTCCAGATCCTCCACCCAGTCCGGAATGTGATACGGTCCCATGACCTCAATTTGTGCTTCATCTTCGAAGAATAACACATCACCCATTTGCAACGTATCCAGGGCGACCCATTCCACGGTCAGATGCTCCCCAAAGTCTCCCGGCTCATACTCCAGGCCGTTGTCCTGACACTCGGTATAGACTTCATTCTCAACCACGGTAACTACGCCGCCAGCCGTGTTTGCCTGCTGCATCCCTATCCCATATTGTAAGTCCGCATATTGCAGAGAATGCGACTCCTCATACGGATCCGCTGCGCCGCTGTGTATTGCAACTAGTTGTCCCATAACCTCCCCAAGCCTTGCTAAATCACGGAATTCCGATTTCGGCGTATTATAGTAAGAATCGTTGCTGAAAACAAGGGTGATTTCGTCTGCTACAGCATCGTTTTCCCAGATCTAAGAACACCGTGCTCCCTGATTTTCGGCGGGTATCTGGTCAATTCTGCCCGCATCAGAACACCCTTATTTCAATAACAAACAATATAATCAATTAAGAATTGCCCATTTTAGAGCCGATCTATGAAATCCAAATGGGAAATCGCTGGGGCAGGGAACAAACAGGCATCCTGGCAATTGGACTAAATCGACACGGTTGCCTGTATTAATCAGGACTAACTTTTTATATATTCAGAAGTACGGAATATTGAACAGTTGACTGTATACTCAGAGTAACAGACTATCATGTCTCTCAATTTATTTGATACTTCAGACAATACGGAACGTCCTCTGCCCCCTCTGGCCGAACGTATGCGACCCACAACGTTAGAAAATTTTGTCGGCCAGGAGGCGCTGGCGGGGAAGAACAAACTCCTCTATAATGTACTCCGGAACAAGCAATTGTTTTCCTTAATTTTCTGGGGTCCGCCGGGCAGCGGAAAAACCACGCTGGCCAAAATCTGTGCCGAGGCGATGGATGCCAAATTCTTCCAGCTCAGCGCAGTATCCTCCGGGGTGAAGGAGGTGCGCAAAGTGATTCAACAGGGTGAACTGCGCCGCAAACAGCATGAAAAAACCATCTTGTTCATCGATGAAATTCATCGGTTTAACAAGGCGCAGCAGGATGCGTTGCTGCATGCCGTGGAAGACGGAGCGATCATTCTGATCGGGGCGACCACAGAGAACCCCAGTTTCGAGGTGATATCCCCGTTATTAAGCCGCTGCCGTGTGTTGCGCTTACATCCATTGGAAGAACAGCATTTACAGGATATTTTGCAGCGCGTGTTGCAGGAGGATATCGTACTCAGCCAGGTGCAAATTCAATGCGAAGAAGCAGCAAAGGACCTGTTGATTGAAAGCGCCGGGGGAGATGCCCGCCGGATGTTGAACGTGCTGGAGATTGCCCTGCAACAGCATCCGGAGGAAAGTCAATCCGGAAACAAGCCGTTCATCCTCACCGAGGCGGATATTCGAAATGCTCTGCAGCATCGGACTCAGTTGTACGATAAAAAGGGTGATTATCACTACGACACCATTTCCGCCTTTATTAAAAGCATCCGGGGCAGCGATCCGGATGCGGCAATTTACTGGCTGGCTGTGATGCTGGATGGAGGGGAGGATCCCAAATTCATTGCCCGGCGCCTGATTATCAGTGCTTCGGAAGACATCGGGAACGCGGATCCCTACGGACTGACTCTTGCTACTTCCACCTTCACGGCCGTTGATTACGTGGGCATGCCGGAAGCCGCTATTATACTGGCACAAACGACCACCTATCTGGCCAGTACCACGAAAAGTAATGCCGCGTATATGGCGATCCGAAACGCCAGCTCGGCGGTCCGATCCGGCAGTGCGCAGGATGTTCCGCTCCATCTTCGCAATGCTCCCACCCAATTCATGAAGTCAGAAGGGTACCAGAAAGGATATAAATATCCCCACGATTTCCAGGACCACTTCGTCGCGCAGTCGTATCTCCCCGAGAATCATCGGAATTCCTCATTTTATAAACCCAGTGCGCAGGGGCGAGAAAAATTCCTGCGTGAACGATTAAGCCATCTCTGGAAGAACCGATATCAATTTAATGATCAGGATTAGATGAACAGACTTTTTCTTCCGGTACTGTTTTTCCTTCTCACCATCGGGTATACAGCAGGTATCCTCTCCAGCGTTCCGCCCGCCCAGGAGCAAAACGCCCGGCAGGACCGGTTGATACTGGAGCGCGCAGATCGACTCAGCAAAGTGACCGAACAGGGAAAAGTCTCTACCCACATCGTGGGGAACGTGAAATTTCGGCGGGGAGATTATGTGCTCTATTGTGACGAGGGCATCCACCATCAGCAGGACAGCATCGCGATCTTCTGGGGACATGTCCGCATTTTCGGCAATGAGGATTCGCTGTTCGCCGATTCCCTGACCATCTATGATAAAAAGGATATCCTGGTTGCCCGGGGAAATGCCAGGCTGCGATCCGGGGCACAACGGCTCAATGCCCGTCGGATTCGGTACTTTACAGAAAGCGAGATCGCCCAGGCCATCGGAAACGTCCGAATGAGAGAGGAAAGCGGCCGGACTGCCCTGGCTGATTCGGTCTGGTATAACTCGGAGACAAAGCAAGCTGAACTCTATGGAGCGGATCAGCACCCGGCTTCTGTCTATGATCCGGAACGCCAGATTACCATCAGGGGCCCGCTTATTAAGCAAGACCTGAACACCGAGCAGTTGGAAGCGTTGCTCCGGCCGGTGCTAACCAAGCAAGATTCCGCTGATAACCAACTCCTGCAAATTATCAGCAACACCATCTCCGGCAATCCCGACAGCGGGCGGTATGTTGCCGCGGAGGATGTGGTCATCACCCGCGATTCCCTGCGAGCCGAGACGCAACTGGCGACTCTGTATGAAGGTCAGGATCACGCCATCCTGGAGGAATCCCCGGTGGTGTATTACAGCGAGAACACCATCCGCGGTGAGACTATCCATCTCTACTTTCGGAAAGACACCCTGCGGGAGGTGTACATTCCCAGGCAGGCCGATGTCCACTCCGGAGTGAAGGGGTATGTCAAGGTTCCATTCTCCCAGCGATCGGACAGTGTGTCCGTCACCAGAGTAGTGCGAGATACCACCGCCACAGATACCAGCACCTACCTGCTTGAAGAAACCACCCGGGAAAACGTGCTCAGGGGCACTCAACTGCGTATCTGGTTAGAGAAGAATCGCATACGGACTATCCGGGTGACCGAGATGGCCACCAGCACCTACCATGTGTTCGAAGATTCCGTGTACCAAGGCATCAACGAGACCAGTGGAGATACCATCAATCTGCATTTCGCCCAGGAGGGGGATTCTCTGGAACAGATTGATGTCATTGGCGGCACCCGGGGGAACTTCCAGCCTCACGAGTATAACACCTCCGTGGATACCACCATTTTTTACGAGGCAAACGAACTGATCTTCTTAGTTCCGGAACGGATCACGCATCTCCGGTATGAAGCCGACGCGAAGTATAAGGATATGGAACTGGAGGCAGCCTTCATCGATGTCTTCTGGAACGATAACCTGCTGGTGGCCTCCCCGCTCCCTGATTCCGTGAATGCCGCCGGCTACCCGCGCAACACTCCGACATTTCATCAGGCGGGCAAAGAACCGATGACCGGCCAGCAGCTGGAGTATAATATGAAAACCCGGCGGGGGCGTGTGCTGCATGGAGAGACCAAAGATCAGGAGGGCTTCTATGCCGGCGACAAAATTCTGCAGCGGGGGGAAAACACCCTGTACGTGGAGACCGGGCGATACACTACCTGCGATTTGGACGATCCCCACTTCTATTTCAGAAGCCGGCGTATGAAACTCATGATTGGCGATCTGGTGGTTGCGCGGCCCATCGTGATGTACATTCATAATGTTCCGATATTTGCACTGCCGTTTGGGGTGTTTCCTCAGCAGGAAGCCGGCCGATCTTCCGGATATATTCTCCCGACATGGGGTGAAAGCAGTGTGTCCGGGCGGTATCTCCGGGGCCTCGGCTATTACTGGGCGCCCAGTGAATACTGGGATTATCGGATACAGTTCGATTTCTGGGAACGGCGGGGCATTTCGCTGCGAAATCGGATACGATACAATAAACGCTATACCTACAACGGCGACATTGCCGTCAATTATGATAACGAGATCCTGCGGGACAACCCGAAACAGAATTACGAAATCAACATCTCCCATAATCAAACCATTGATCCCACCATGGATCTCCGGGTCAACGGACAGTTTGTGAGCAGTAGCCAATTTCTGCGGGAAACGTCCATCGAGCGCCGGGACCGACTCAAGCAGCAAATCGTCTCGAATGCCACCTTATCCAAACGGTGGGAAGACACAAAAAATTCTATGGTCGTCAACCTCCAGCGCACCGAAAACCTCCAGTCGGGAAATGTGAACCAGCAGATTCCACAGATCTCGTTTCGACGGGGCACGGATAAATTGCTGAAGCCGCCGCAAGGCGCTTCCTTCGCTCAACAAAACAAATGGTACTATAACATCAATTACTCGTTCGGATCAAACCTTAGAAATCAGCATACGCATAAATTGATCACCGATACCATCTATACGAATCCGTACGGTGTTCGCATGGATCTGGGCCGTGACTCGGTCTTTGTGGACGAATTCCAGCGCGGGATCAGCCACACTCTGAGTTTTAACAGTCCGAATAAAATTCTGAGATATCTGAATATTTCACCCAGTCTCTCTTTTAACGAAGATTGGGTTCCGTCCTACCGGGAACCGGCGGTGGAGAACGGTACGGTCCAGCTGGACACAGTCAGCACGAATCCGCTCAGAACGCAGCCAAGATTCCGGGTGATTAACCAATACCGGGCCCGGCATACTTTTCGTTTTTCCGTGGGAGCCACCACCAAATTGTATGGGCTGTTTAATCTCCCGATTGCAAAGGTCCCGTCCGTCCGGCACGTTCTGACACCCTCAATCAGTTATAACATCGGCCCGGATTTTTCGGAGGAGTGGTACGGATATTATTATTACGCCCGGATGCCGGACGGCTCCATTCAGAAATTTGACCGGTTCCAGGGCACCGCTGCAGGTCCCACCGGCGCCCGGGAAACCCAGAGCGTCTCCATCAGTCTGCGCAACGTCTTTCAGGCAAAATATCTCACTGGCTCCGGCGAGGACCAAAAAGAAAACAAAATTGATTTCCTGACCTGGAATATCAACACCGGTTATAATGTGGTTGCCACAGAACGTCCCTGGCGAGACATCAGCAGCAGCATTCGTGCCTCGCTGGGCCGCACGCTCTCCCTGGATATCTCCATGCGGCATGATCCCTATAAATGGCAGAGTAACGAGTTGACCATCCCGCGGCTCACCAATCTCACCTTCGCCACCGGCTTCTCCATTTCCGGGAATGCCTTCGTCACCGGTTCCCGGCAGCCCCCGCAGCGAGCCGTTCCACAGGCGATGGATACCACGGCAGCAGATACGGGGTTCGGTGGTCCGGACGCTTTCTCCGGAGATGCCTTCGAGGATGAAGCCTCACTGTTTCCCTCGGAACCACCACTGCCGTCACGTACCGGACAACAATTCTGGAATCTGCGTATGAATTTCCGCTATTCCCTGAGCCGGCAAGATCCGACGCGCCCGGCTGAACCGACCTTCTGGATGAATACTTCGGCGGATTTTAAGATCTCAAAAAACTGGTCGGTGTCCATGTCTAACCGATTCGACCTCGCCAAACAGCAGGTGGTGAATACAGACTTCACCATCCGGCGGGACCTGCACTGCTGGGAACTCTCTTTCCGGTGGACTCCCTCAGGACCGGGGCAGGGATACTATCTCAAATTGAATGTGAAATCTCCCAATCTTCAGGATATTAAAGTTGAGTCACGGGGCGGCCGGAGAAATCGATTCGGGTATTACTAAAGCACTGTCCCTTTTATGCAAAATATGTCCCACATTTACATATTGTGTCCCTGTTTTGCAGACGGATGTCTCAGTTCTGCAATGTTTGTCCCTGAATGGCAACTTTTGTCCCAGATATGCAGCCATTGTCCCTTTTACGCAAAAACTGTCCCAGAGGGATAAATTTTACGCGGACACAGTTGTATCCGTATTCGCCCGGTGAAGCGAGACCTAGTGTGCCTTAAATGCTGTACCGCCTGAGTTTGTGTTTTATGTGACTCTCCTGGTTTATTCAACCCAGCTGGTTTGAAAAAAATGCACTTTAGCTATTTGCATGGTTGTATTAACACTCTATTTAATATGTGCTTGGTGGTTAAGGCTTCTTTCACCACCTGAAATTTTCACTGGGGTGAAGCGCGTTTTGCCATCGGACCTCCTCGCTTCGTCTGTGAAAACGCATCAATTCTACGAGGAGAATCGATGCATCGCACGTACCCCCTTGGTTCAGCTTTTCGGGATCAGTGGCGAGGCAGGGGAATATCAGCTATGTATTTACTGAGTTCCCTTCATTTTGAGTAAGGATATTATATACTTTCTCAGGGGAATCGGAGTGAAGCAATTGCTCTCGGATTTCTTGTTGTTCCAGCAGCTTCACAATCTCAGCCATAAAATAAATGTGAGGTGTCCCACCCCGTTTCGGACTCACCATCATGGGGATGAAAAGAGCAGGTTTCTTATCCCTGGAGTCAAATTGAATGCCATTACTCACGATGCCAAAGGCCATAGCCACCTCCTCAACCCCGTCAGATCGGGCGTGAGGGTACGCTATCCCGTCCTCCAATCCGGTGGAAAGACTGGCTTCCCGCTCCTTCACGTCGCGCAGCACCTGGTCCCGGTCCGAGCATAAATGCGCTCGATCAAGCGCTTCAACCAGATCAGCGATAGCTTCATCCTTCGTTACAGGATTCCAGTCAACCAATATTGTGTCTACATTTAATACATCGCGTAATTCCATAGTTTTAAGTTACATACCCCCAGAATCTGATGCAATGGAAGAAAACAATAAACCTTTGTTCTTTCTGGCACATTTCATAATTTTGGTCAATCCGGGCTGACCGGAGGCGCGCATCACATTTTAGGGAAAAAATGGGTAAAAAAGGAGCAAAGAAATGAAATATTGCCACAGTTGCCGTTATGAGTTTCAGGATACGATGGACGTCTGTCCTGATTGCGGGGTTACTTTGCGTGAAGATCCTCCGGCTCCGGAAGAGTATAGGGAAGTGGAATGGGTTGAATTGCGGCAACTGCCCAGCCCTATATACCTGGAGATGGTGAAGGAGATTCTGGATAATGAGGGCATACCGAATTATCTCTCTTTTAACTTTTTGAGTAGTACCTTTTCTATCAGAGGTGCTAGTCTGGTAGGGGAAAGTGGGAAACTTTTTGTTCCGGAAGAATTTCGCGAAGAAGCCTTAAACCTTATTGAACCCCTTATTGATGAAGGAGAAACCGGCCAGGAAGAGTAATGGAAACTATCCGCAGTGTCAAAGGCACCAGTGATATTCTGCCTGAGGAGTCGCCAAAGTGGCGGTATATCGAGGCAATCATCAATTCTCTTGCCGAGATATACAATTATCGGGAGATTCGTACTCCTGTATTCGAGGAAACCGCCGTTTTCGCCAGAGGAGTGGGAGAATATACTGATATAGTAACCAAAGAGATGTATACGTTCCAGGATCAGGGAGGTACCAGCTTGACGCTGACCCCTGAATTAACAGCGTCTGTAGTTCGCTCGTTTATCCAACATCATTTTGATCAAACCTATCCTCTCAATAAGCTGTATTATATCACACCCCTGTTTCGTCAGGAACGACCCCAGGCCGGACGTCAGCGCCAATTCCATCAATATGGTATTGAGCTGATCGGGTCTGAACATCCTGAGGCAGATGTAGAATCTATTGCCTTCGCTCTCCATATCTACCATCGGCTGGGCTTAGGCTCCGGGAATGGTGCGAATCAATCGCATCTCACCCTCCGAATAAACAGTATCGGTGATTCTGCTTGCCGACCACCATATCTGGAGACACTACGGAATGCGCTGCAACCACACCTGGAAGACCTCTGTAAGCGCTGCCAGGACAGGTTTCAGCATAATACTCTGCGACTGTTCGATTGTAAAAATGAATCCTGCCAGCAGATTTTATCACAATACGCACCGAAAATTACCGAACACCTGTGCCCGGCCTGCGAACAACATTTTCAGTCGGTTCTCTCACAACTCGAGGTGCTACAAATTCCCTATCAGGTCGATGCGACATTGGTCCGGGGGCTGGATTATTATACACGCACCACCTACGAGATCACCTCGGATCTTCTGGGAGCACAAGATGCTCTCTGCGGCGGCGGCCGCTACGATCTCCTGGTGGAGCACTTGGGCGGCTCACCGACACCTGCCGTGGGCTTCGCTGCCGGGATTGAGCGCCTGATAATGGCGTTGGACGCTTTAGACCTCTTCCCGGAATTTACTGATACACTGGATCTTTTTATCGTCGTGATAGGCGACGACATTCGACCCCACGCCTATCAGATGCTCCAAAGCCTGCGGGAGAAAAACATTGTCTGCGATATGGACTTGTTACGGCGCAGTGTAAAAGCCCAGTTCCGGGAAGCCGATCGCCAGAATGCCCGATATACTATTGTACTTGGGGAAAACGAAATTCAAGCCCGGGAAGCGACGGTGAAGGATATGGCCAGCGGCGAGGAGACGCCCGTTCCGTTTGATCAGGTTGAGAACTTTATCTTACACGGAATCCGGGAGAACCAATTTCAATGATGCGTTCCCTCTCTCCTGCGTCGTGATGACCTCCCTATCCAGACGGGAACTCAAGTGGTTTGCATCCCTCTCACAGAAAAAATACCGGCAGGAATACCGCCAATGTATCCTGGAAGGAGTCCGGCTTTGTGAAGAGGCTTTTCGTTCGAACTGGCAACTCCATATGCTGTTTGTTACAGCTGAGTATATTAAGCGCAATAAGGAGGCCCTTCCGCTCACGTTGAGCCGGGAAGGCGGACTGGATATCCGGCAGGTCTCCCAATCGGAATTTCGCCGCATCACTGATACCAAATCAGGGCAGGGAGTCGCGTTGCTTGCCGACCTTCCGAAATCCATGCGCTTTATTCCGAATTCCGAGAAAACCCCTGATATACTGCTCCTGGATGCTATTGCAGATCCGGGTAATCTGGGCACCTTGTTTCGCGCGGCAGACTGGTTCGGAGTCAGGCATATCGTATTAGGTGCCGGAACCGTAGAATGGTCGAATCCGAAGGTGCTGCGATCTTCGATGGGCGCGGTCTTCAGAACCTCTCTCTACGAACACGCCTCACTCGATTCTCTCCTGAATGAGTTGAAGAAGTTTGATTATCAAATCATCGCGGCCGACCTGGACGGGACACCACTGCCGGAGTTAAAGTCTTTTGCTCCCTCCGGATCACGCGCCATCATTCTCGGCAATGAAGCACACGGGATTTCGCGCAGTATCTCGACAAGTGCAGACTATAATGTTACCATACCAGGCGAGGGGAGTGCGGATTCGTTGAATGTCGCAATGGCCGGTGCCGTGATCCTGTACGAACTCTACTGCATCCGAATGTCTTGACATTCGAACAGGCACATTCTATCTTTCAAAACCTTTGAGCACGCTGGAACTTGAACTACACTGTGCGGGAGTCAATGAGCTCACGAGAAAAATTTCCCAACCATTGGCCTGCTCTGGCGATTGTCTTTCTGAGTATCCTGCTTCCTTTCTTCGTTGCGTCATTCTTTATTGACCTCACCGGGGAACTCATTCTTGAAAATGTCAGAATTTATCTATTCCTCGGGGAATCGGTGATTATTGTGCCAAGCCTCCTGTATCTCTGGCGGAAACACTTATCTCTACAGCCTGTCTACAGATTGCATATTACTGAATCGCCGGTGGTGTTCTGGGCTTTTATTTTCGGCCTCAGTATATCTGTGCTAGGTGACGAACTGGATCGATTGATCTCCTATATTATCACCCCTCCGGAGTGGCTTGCAGAATCCATGGACTGGTTCATGGTTAATTCATTCCAGGAAGGTCTTTTCATATTCACCGGCATCGTCCTGGTTGCGCCGATCGCGGAGGAGTTGCTGTTTCGTGGATTTTTGCAAACCACTCTGGAATACCGCACCCAGAATGTCACCAGGGCCGTCCTGTTTACCGCTCTCGCGTTTGCCGTGCTGCATATGAACACCTGGTGGCTGATTCAAATTTATTTATTCGGGATCGCCTTGTCTTATCTCTCCTGGCGCACTCAGAGTGTTATTCCAGGTATCCTGACTCACATGGGAATAAATACCATGGCCATTCTCATGACAAACCTGGACACCCGCAATCTGCTCGATTGGTATCTGATGGGTGATCATGTCTCCGTCATGTGGTTAATTCTCGCGGGTATCGGATTCTATTTTGGAATTCTCAATATTATTCAGAGATATCCCATGGATCAGCGAATCCCGGATACCATCCGGGTGAATGACTCCGCGGAGGGAGAGGCCTGGCCTGATGAGTCCG
>DATFLS010000227.1:0-11639 GCA_035267465.1 bacterium | reverse complement strand
TCCTTTATGGCATCGCTGCTGGGATTAGGCGGAATCGGGAAAGCGGTCAAGAAACTTATTATGAAGGTGCGGAAACCGATTGATAAGGCGCTGGACAAAGTAATCGGGTGGATCGTGAAAAAAGGGAAGGCCCTGTTTAAGAAGGTGACGACTCGCAAGAAACGGGGGGATGAATCTACCAGAGACAAAAATAAGAAGGCAGCTGTGGATAAGGTGCAGCAGGTCATGAAACGCGGGATCTCCCGGAAAAATCTACTCTCGTTATTGAAGAAACTCAAGAAACAGTATAAGCTGAAGACCGCGAAATTAACAAAGAAGGACGACGTGGTGATTGAGAATTCGGAAGCGGATACGGTAAAGGGTGAAACGTATTCCACCGATGAAATGGAGCTGCGCGTGAAAAAAGACGAGGAAAAGGGAAAGATTGTGAAGGGAGGCACACAAGGGGAAGGTGTCCGGATGGGAAAGTACTCGTCTTCGGGAGATACACCAAAAACTATTCGGGCGAAACTCAGCAGGTACAAGGAAATCCTGGATCTGCCGAAATTTCCGCTTCAGTCGATTCCGACATCAGCGGCACGGCCGAAAAAGGTCCATGCCGAACTTACCGGGAACCTTGCAGACGGAGTGAGTAATATCGTTGAACGTGACAGCTCTCTGACCGGGATTGTAGGGAACATGGGAGATATTGAGAGCGCCGTGAAACAGGAAAAGAGTAGTCCGCCCAGCATGTATCACGGTGGTCATATTATTGCCAGTAGATTCGGCGGACCGGAATCATATAAAAATCTGGTGCCTCAGATCGGTTCTCAGCTCAACCTCAGTTTCTATAAGAAGATGGAAAACTTCGTAGCAAAAAATTTACAGAGTTTCGATAAAGATCTGAAGAAGAAGCAGTCGGCAAATGCCAATGCAAGTATTGATTTAGATGTGAATATAAGTTATCCCGGCTCTTACGGAGGACCATTGAAGAATTTCTTTGAACTGACAGCCCGGAAAGGCACCAGTTGGAGCGCCTTCAATAAAGAGAAAGAGCAGGTAGAGCAGATGCCGGATGGTCCGGAGAAAAAGAAGGCAGAACAAAATCTGCAATCCAGGTATCCGCAAATATATAAAGCTTTTGTTGAAGAGAATGTGGACTCTGATGAGAGTATAACCATCGCTTCCCGAATTCCCACCACCATGAACTTGCACATGAGTATGGATACGAAGGTTCCTGTCGGAAAGGAAGATTTCGAAAAGGAAGAAAGTTCTAAGGATGCCAAGATGATTTATGTGGAAGGAATGAAGCCGGAAAAAGCCGCGCAAGAAGAGGCGGAGGATGATCGCGGCAAACAGAAAAAACAATGGGCAGCCACGTTTACATTCACCCAGAGTGACAAGGCGGGCTGACTTTCGTCAGTTGCGGATAACTGCGAGATATATTCTGTGCAAATAATCGACGCTGTGTTCCTGCGGGAGCGTGAAAGGAAAACGATCCGGAGATAAAATACCGATCCACTTATCAACATCCTTTTCTCCTATGTGAGTAATATCCCGACACAATCCCCATAATGTCTAACAGACTTTCTTACTCCACACTTATAAATGCGATAATACTGATTTATATAAAATCTCAGGAACATCCCAACTGATGATACTTCCGGAGATCGAATTCAGCGAAGGTGGATAAATACCCCTGACACTAATTTCAACTTCAATCTCTCTCCTGCGGTTCGAATGGAGAGTCCTTCCTTTCGGCTTATGACAGCTTCACCCGAGGAGTTTGAATAGCCATTCCAACAAACAAAAACCATCATTTTAATGGTGGTTGATCTTCATCATTTCCTCAGTTCATTTTTGAAATGATGTATTTAAGTGCAGAAATTTTTTGTTCTCCCTCAGTCCGGGTATATATAACATAACCGCATTCTGGAAAGTTTTTGCGGTTGCTCAGAGGTGGAAGAAAAATGTGATATTCGTCACACGCTGATTATATTCTCGCCAATTTCTATTGCAAAAATAGTATTTTCAATCTATTATAAAAATACTGTTTGTTTGCAATATTAAAGAAATTTTAATTCATAATTAAACATTTGCAGTGATTGCAATTCCTGATATAAATCTTTGTAATAATTATAGATATAGCGTTAAACAATAATGGCAGATATTGTGAACATCGCGTCCAGTGCACAGGTACGAGAGGCATGTGAGAAGGCCCATGGAACGGAATGATAGTCTGGGGCTCAGTGAAAATTTGTTCAATGCATGAGCGTTTTGCTTCTATCGGACTCTATACAGTCTGTTCTTGTGAACGGTGGAGGATAGGCACCGGATGACAGAACGGATCCTTCCCCGGGGACAGAAAATGGAGACTCTCCGATTCAGCTGTGCACTGTTGATACTTTGAATTGATCAGGACAAGAACGATGCCGTTGATTCAAGAAAATTTTTATTGAAATTGTTCGACTCGTGATGAGCCTCTCCAGCTGATATTGCTGATGTTTGCTCCGGCGATGTGAAACCCCGGACGGTGACTAATTGTGCTGGCTTTTTCCGGTCCGACAGAAATCTGGTAGAGTCCAGACCAAAGGTGTGTTTCCCCTATGGGCGCCATGAGCGCATCTCTCTTGCTGTACGGCTAGAATAGAGCCCCTCGATTTCCATGAATTTGTTGACATCGGAATCGGCAGATTGCCAAGTACCCGGCGCATGGAAATTATTTACTACACATCCGACAGAACAGGCATAACAAATGTTGGATTTTCATATAATAGTATTCGATCCGGATTCGACTGTAGAGTCGGGAAGGATCATTGATATTATCCGGGAAAACACATCCTGTCAATGTGAGATGTTACATGATTGCAGGCAGAACGTCTCATCGGGAATCGCCTCACCGGATCTCGTTTTTGCGGTATTCCACTGCGTTTCACGCTGGCAGGATCAAACCCATTACGAGATTTTTTTTCAGCGATATCAGGATACCCCGCTCATCGGCGTGATCAATTGCCCGGATTCCTGTGGTCCATGCACGCTGCTCCAAAAATACATCTGGAATTTTATTACCATTCCTTTCAGTGAGGATGATATTCTCCTGGCTATCGAGCAATTTATGTGCTTAAATCCGGAGAATCTGACCACACCGATGAAATCCGGAGTGAAGGAGGAGGTGGGATTCGATCTATTGAAAGGCAATTCCAATCGTTTACTGTATGTGAAGGAAAAATTGAGTCAGGCCGCGCAGTATAACGTTACTGTTTTATTGTGTGGGGAAACCGGAACCGGTAAAGAATTAGGTGCAAAAATAATCCATTTTCTCAGTCCCCGTTCCGGTGAACCGTTTATAGCGGTGAATTGTGGTGCCATTCCGCCGAATTTATTTGAAAACGAGCTTTTCGGTCATCGAAAGGGAGCATATACCAGCGCTTCAATGACCGAACAAGGCTTAGTTCATGCAGCCGACGGAGGCACCTTGTTCCTGGACGAGGTTGAATCATTGGTGGAATCCACCCAGATCAAGTTACTCCGGTTGTTGGAGCAGAGAAAGTATAAACCCCTGGGGCAATCCAGGGAGGAAATAGCTGATGTGCGCTTTATAGCCGCGGCGAAGGAAAATCTCTGGGAGCTGGTGCAGCAAGGACAATTCCGCGAAGATTTGTTTTACCGGCTGAATGTGGTGCGGATTGACCTGCCGCCGTTACGGGCGCGGAGGGAAGATATCCCGGAGTTAGCCAGGTATTTTGTGCAACGCTACAGTGAGCTCTACGATATACCGATCCAGGGTATTAAGCCGGTTGCATTATTTTGTCTCATGCAGAAGGAGTGGCACGGAAATGTCCGCGAGTTGGAGAATGTCATCCAATCAGCCGTAGTGACGAATAGTACCGGGTGGATCGATATCGAAGATCTCAATCTCTCCACGCCCGACGGGAACAGACACTCCTCGGATGGTTCGTCCTTCCAGGATGCAAAACAACGGGTGATTGAGGAGTTCGAACAAAATTATCTGAAGGATATTATGATCACGTGTAAGGGCAATATCAGCCAGGCAGCCAGAGTGGCCAATACAGATCGCAGAGCCTTATATCGATTGTTGAATAAATACCAAATAAAACCTGTAGAATTTCGTGGATAATCCGATCTGACGATCACGAAAAATCATTCGGTTAAAATACTCCGTATATAGCCTTCCTGTTTCCTCAGGTCTGTAATTCACAAGCCCCGTTTTCTTCAATCCTTTTCCAATGAGAGGCACTCTCCGGGACATACCCTTCAGAGCAATTTCGATCTCCGAAGTGTGAAAAATATGACAAGATATGACAAAGTGTGACAATCTTTACCGCTGATGTGATAACTTTGCCTCACCTCTCATCTGCTTTCCAGCAGGGAGTTCACAGGTTTTCGCCGGCATATGGTAGAGCAAATTAACCACACTTTTTCACCACATCATTCACAAAGTATATTGCTATATACTGAATATTAACAGTAACTTGAAGATACTTCTTCGTATTGGTACAGATTTTGTCACATAAATGAAAAAGGATAGTTCTGACGGTTGATCTTGACAGAAATATATGCCACAAAATTATAAATCATCTCTTATCAAAAAATAATCGCTGGGATGATTTAAACGGGATTTTGCTTGCCACTTATGAAGATAAATTAGAGCAAATCACCAGAGAGGTAGTGAAAAATTTAGGTTATCTCATCGCCGGTGGTCTCATTGAAGAACAGAAAAATAGTGACGGGAATCTAAATTATCAGATCGCCGGAAAACCGGAAAAGGTGTTCGACCTGTTAGATAAGTTGGATGATGATTGCTAACCTCTTGCACACTGGAGTATAGGGGATACATACTATCGAAAAGGTTATTCAGAGAGCTTCACTGGTTGGCCGGGCTATTGAAGATCTGACATATCAGTCGCTCGCAATTGCACGTTTTCGTGCTGAACTCGCCGGATGGGTGAAGGAACCACAATATAAACCGGAGGGATTTTTTGTATTCTCTGATCTCAGAGATGGAAACTACACCCTGCATCTATCCGGCGATTGGCTTCAGCCCGAAGATATCGATATCAGCATTCCGTTATCTGAGTTAATCATTGAGTCCGCCGGTGATAATGAACTGATGGTGGCTGTCACCTCCATCAATGGAGACGGGACGATTTCGTTTGAACCTGTTCGTTTGAACCAGCTGATCCGGAGAGGCTCCAGAGTGCTGGCTTCGGGACTAACAACGTCATTGGCAAATTCGCTGGATATCGGACGCATTACCCAGGCCCGGCTGGAGAGTGTTGCCGGGTTGTCAGACGGGGACGTGGTGCGCATTATCCGCGACAAATCCGTGCGCATGAAATTCAATCCCTATTACCGGTTTCCCCGGCCGGTGACTCAATTCGCCGGAAAAGTAACAGAGGAGCATGTTCCGGTGGTCCCGGGAGAGCCGCCGACGCCTATCGAAAATGCCGAAGCACAATTAACCGAAGTCAACGAAACCAGCGTGCAGTTAACGGATGTGCAGGGCGTCAATGTGGCGACAGTGGAAATCGACGGCAGAATAGTGGTGTTGGGAGTCGAGAAAGATATTGCTGCACCTGTGAATCAGAAAGGCGACTATCACATCTACTTCAGTCGGGAGATGTTCTTGTCCGATGGAACAGACAATGACGATCTGGAGGAGGTAACCGTCCAGGTGGTCGCTGACGGGTATAGTACGGAGACCAGCACCGTTTCGGTGCAATCCGGTGAGCGGACAGTCATCAATTTTCAGTTAACCAGGACATAAACCAAGTCAGAGGAAATAAGGAGGATAACATGGCAGAAAAAACGGCCAAATTGAAGAGCCATTGTGAGACCCCCCTGTATGTGAATTTACCCAAAGGGGAATCACTCAAGATTCCTGCCCGGCAAGTCGTGGAGGTCAAGCAGTCGCATCTGGAGAGTCCGGAGTTGGCGTATCATCTGAGTCGCGCGAATGTGACGGTACTGGAGGAGGCTGAGTCCGGCAAAAAATCGTCTTCGGGAACCAAGAAGTCTTCCAAGGAGGAATCCTCGGAAGAGTAACGACCTTGCGGTGAGCTGAGCAGGTAGTCCTCACAACACCAGGTCTAAACGTTAAAGGAGAATTACAATGCCAGAATATTTATCTCCAGGAGTCTATGTTGAAGAAGTATCTTCAGGGATAAAACCCATCGAAGGAGTCGGCACGTCGACGGGGGCGTTTATCGGTATCGCCGAGAAAGGCCCCATCGGAGGAGCCGAATATGATGACGGTCCGGGACGTCCGGTACTGATCACCAATTTTGGAGATTTTACCCGGACGTTTGGAAGTTTCGTCAACGGTGAATACCTGGCCTACGCGGTCCAGCAGTTTTTCACCGAGGGGGGCACCCGGTGTTACGTCACCCGGACGGCCCATTTTACGGACATCACGGATCCGGATACACTGACTGCCACTCCCGCCACCGTAACATTGCAGGATGCGGGGGCAACCGACGTACTGGAAATTACGGCAATTAACGAGGGGCTGTGGGGGAATAACCTGAGTGTGTCCGTCGAAGCGTCCAGTAAGTTTTCGACGATTCTGAACGGGGCCCTCTCCTCAGGGGATACCAGTGCAGTGCTGCAAAGTGCGGCCGGTGTTGAAATTGGCACCATCCTGGGCTTTGCGGATCCAGGCTCCCCGGGCACATTGATTACCACGGCTGTGGTGAACAGGGTTGCCGGCAAACAGGTCTTCTTCGTGAGTGGAGTGGGATCGGCAGTGTCCGACGGCGCTATCGTTTCAGCACAGGATTTTACGATGCTGGTTCGGGATGGGGATGATGTGGTCGAGACCTTCGCCAATCTGACCATGGAAAACACCCATGCCACGGATTTCGTGGAAAATCGGATTAACGAGGGCGGGAGCCGGTCCCGATATATCCGGGTTGAAGATGTCGGAGGCGTCGGCAGCAACGAACCGCCTGATGCTACCACCGGATATGTCTTTCTGAGCGGAGGAGCAAACGGCGACCCGGAAGATGCGAACGATTACATCGGGAATTCAGCTTCGCAAACCGGTTTCTACGCTTTTGATACCGTGGACGATATTAACATTCTGTCTGCTCCCGGGATCACACTCCGATCGGTGATCCTGGCCGGAATGACCTATTGTGAGAACCGGAAGGATGTGTTCTACGTGGGAGAGATCGTTTCTTCCGCGAGAACGGTCACGGAAGTCTTGAACTTTAAAAATGCGACAGGCTCCTATGCCGGGCAGCAGGCCTTCAACTCCAGCTATGGCGCTCTGTACTGGCCCTGGGTCCGGGTGCTGGATCCCTTGACCGGCCGGCCCATATCGATGCCGCCTTCCGGGGCTGTGGTGGGTTCCTACTCGGCGACTGATGTTCGCCGGGGAGTCCATAAGGCACCAGCGGGGATTGAGGATGGATTCCTGAATTCCGTGGTCGGCATTGAAAAGATCGTGACCAAGGGAGAACATGATCTGTTGAATCCCGCAGGGGTAAATGTCATCAGGTCATTTCCCGGTCTGGGGATTGTGCTGTGGGGTGCGCGGACTGTTTCCCAGGATGCGGAATGGAAATACATCAACGTGCGGCGGCTATTCCTGTTCCTGGAAGAGTCCATTGACGAAGGGACCCAGTGGGTGGTCTTCGAGCCCAACGACCCGGTATTATGGGCCAGAATCGTACGGAACGTCAGCGCCTTCCTCCGGATTCAGTGGCTGGAAGGAAAACTGGTCGGGAGCAAGCCGGAAGAAGCGTTCTTTGTGAAGTGTGATGCTGAAACCAATCCGCCGGAGTCAGTGGATTTGGGACGAGTAATCACCGTCATCGGAGTGGCGCCTTCCAAACCTGCCGAATTCGTGATCTTCCGGATCATGCAGCAGCGACCGGGTGAAGGGGCGTAACACGGCCAGGACCGTGCGGTTTGTCCTGAACTAACTGTCAACAAGCCAATAAAAGGAGACTTACAATGCCCAGAAGAGAAGGCGACGTATTCGATCCCTATGCCTCGTATAATTATAAACTGGAGATTGACGGCATTCAGAGCGGCGGTTTTTCCGAGTGCACCGGTCTGCAGGTGGAGAGTACCCCGATCGAATACCGGGAAGGCACGGAAGATATTACAGCCCGGAAACTCCCCGGACTCATCAAATATGGAAACATCACCTTGAAGCGGGGTGTGACCGTCAGCCAGGATCTGATGACCTGGTTGAAGTTCGTGCAGGATGGAGACATCCAACGCCGCAATGTGTCCATTGTACTGCAAAACGAATTGAAGGAGGATAAAGTCCGGTGGAATCTGCGAGAAGCCTGGCCCACAAAATGGACTGGTCCCGATATGAAGGCGACTTCTGATGAAGTGGCCATCGAATCAATCGAGATCGTTCATGAAGGGCTCGAGCGGCAAAACGCCTGAGCCGGGCATAAATAACTGAGGAGACAAACATGCTGCAAACAGAGTTCGAGTTCACTCTCCCCAAGGGGTATGTCGACAAAGATGGGAACCTCCACAAAAAAGGGATCATGCGACTGGCGAATGCCAAAGATGAAATCGCTCCGCTGGAAGATCCCAGGGTCCATCGGAATAAGGCGTACCTCGTGCTGATTCTGCTCTCCAGAGTTATTACAAAACTCGGTGATCTCAAGGATATCACTCCGAATATCATCGAAAATCTGTTCTCGTCTGATCTGGCGTACCTTCAGGATTTTTACCGTCGTATCAACTCCAACGGACATGCCAAGATGACGGTATTGTGTCCCCAGTGCGAGCATGAATTCGAAGTGGACGAGGTTTTGGTGAACGGAGGCCAGGGCCTGGGGGGGTAGTGCGCTACCCTTTGGAGCAAATATCCAGGGAGGTAGCGTTTCTTGCTTACCACTTTCACTGGTCCAGGGATGAAATTCTGCAAATGTCCCACCGGGAACGCCAGCAGTGGGTACGGGAAATCTCGACCATCAACGAAGAGATTAATAACGCGGAATAACAGAAAGCACGACGTACCACATGAACGGACTCAGAACACCAGGGGTATACATTCGGGAAGTTGAAGTTCCGACTCCGGTGGGCGTGCGGATGGATATCACCGGATTCATCGGCCAGGCTGAACGCGGTCCGGTCAACTTCCCCCAACCCCTCACCAGCTGGGGACAGTTTTTGGAGATTTTCGGTTCGTTTTCCGGAACAGGATATCTCCCCTACACCGTGTTCGCCTTCTTCGCGAACGGAGGCCGGGTCTGCCGGATAGTGCGGGTCGCACACGAAGATGCAGCTGCAGCTCAACAGATCCTTAACAACAAAGATAATCAGCAGTCCATCCAGGTGGTTGCCATAAATGCAGGGAACTGGGGCAACGATCTGGAAATTACCGTCGAAAGCACCTCCACGGAAGATATGGTCCTTGCGATGGTGACGCAGGAATTGAAGCAAGGTGATGCCACGGTGACTTTATCGACCGTGGCGGGATTCTACGGCAGTGTGAATCCGGCGGATGCAGACACTATCACTCTGATTCACCCGACCAGACCGTATCTGCAAGAAGTGCTGCGTGTCAAATCCGTTGATTACGATCAAAAAAAGGTCACCTTCCATCAGGCTGTCAGCAGAGATTTCCCCAGGGAGACCAATGTTCTGGGAAAAGGATTCCGGTTTGTCGCTCGTTATCTGAAGGAAGGGAAGCTGATCCGTGGTGAGGTGTACGACAATCTCTCCATGGATGAATCGCACGACCGGAATTTCATGCGAGTCATCAACGGAGATCCGGAGGAGACAGATTATGTGGGGCGGCTGGAGCAGGGGCAGTCCATCCTGGTTCGGGTCGCGGATGTATGGCAGGGCGGGACCACCGCACCTCCCCGGATCGAGGATACTGTTGTCTGGCTGGAAAACGGTTCTGATGGACAGCCGGATACACTGGAAGCAAAGCACTATACCGGCTACGAGAACGGAGACTATTATACCAATCCGCCAACGACCGAACGACCGGGCGTAGATGAACTGGAGGGATTGGCCACCCTCGAAGCCGTTCAGGAGGTTGGTCTGATCGCTATCCCGGATCTGATGATCCCGGATTTCTATCAGATCGCCAGGGATCGATCCATTCCACTGGCAGATGAGGGGATCATATTTACGGATGTGCCCCGGGAAGAAATAACCTACGACCATCTGAAAACCGGGCAAACCGAGATGCTTTTCCACTGTCAGAAGATGGGGGATCGTTTTGCCTTGCTGGACTCACCGCCGGGGGCGGAAGTTGGCACCGGAAAGAACCGGATTGAGGATTGGCCCAATAATTACCAGCTGCTGCCGGGAGCGAAAAATGGAGCGCTGTATTTTCCATGGATGATACAACGGCCGGCGGATTTCGATGAACTGGAGTTCATGCTTCCTCCTTGTGGCCACCTAACAGGCGTGTTCGCCCGGACGGAGCAGGAGCGGGGGGTGGGCAAAGCGCCCGCAAACGAGGAGCTGATTGGTGCCGTTGAACTCGAGTACAATATCAACGATGCCGACCAGGCGTTATTAAATCCCAGAGGAGTGAATTGTCTCCGGGTCTTCCCCGGACGAGGTCTCCGGATCTGGGGCGCCCGGACCCTGAGCCGGGAAGCCACCACTCGATATGTGAATATCCGACGGGTGACCCTTGCGATTATTAAAAACATTCTGATGAATTTGCAATGGACAGTGTTTGAACCGAATGATCGCCAGTTGTGGGATAAAATTACGGCGACATTATCCCGCCAGCTCCGGGAGTTATTCTTCCGCGGACTGCTGGCCGGAGAGACACCGGAGGAGGCGTTTTTCGTGAAATGTGACGAGGAAACCAACCCTCCGGAAGTGATCGATAGTGGCCAGGTAATCACGGAAGTCGGATTCGCCCCGGCCAGGCCCGCAGAGTTTATCCTGGTCACCATCAAACGAACACCGCAATCCTTATCCGTGGTCGAACGATAAGGGGCGCATTAACCGAGACCGAGAAGAAGGTGAGATGATTGATCCGTATACCGCATATAATTATCGGCTGGAAATCGACGGCGTCGAAAGCGGCGGATTTGCCGAGTGTTCGGGATTGCAGATGGAAACGCAGGTGTATGAATATAAAGAAGGCGGGAATAATCGCACTACGCTGAAGTTTCCGGAACATACGAAATACGGTAACATCACGCTGAAGCGAGGGATCACCCTCTCCAATGATTTAATCGACTGGCAGCGGGATATCGTTGACGGCACCTTCAAGGTGAATCCCCGCACAAAAAACCCGAATGTCGCCATTATTTTGCGGGACGAAAAAGGAGAGGATGTCCGCCGATGGAATCTGGTCCGGGCTCTTCCGGTCAAGTGGACCGGTCCGGATCTAAAAGCGAGTGCCGATGAGATTGCCATTGAGAGCCTGGAAATCGCCCACGAGGGTATTGAATTACCATGAGCGCTTCAAGTGTGTTAGGTGATGTGACAAAAACACTGGTTGAACTGCTGAAGGATGAGCAAAATCCGCTCGAGTCGTTTGATATTACGGTCCAGCCGCCGGGGGAGGATATTGAGGCCACCCAGAAGCCGAAAATTAACCTCTATCTCTTCCGTATCGAGGAAAACGACTTTGCTCAGAACCGGGATTACCTCCCGGTGGGAAGCGAAAAATTACATTATCCCCC
>DATFLS010000226.1:0-5635 GCA_035267465.1 bacterium | reverse complement strand
CTGCGGATGCGGCGCACCACATGCCGGATCATGTGCGCCACCGTGTCGCCGTGGTTACTGTGCTTGGCGCCACCCCGAAACACCGCATCGATCACATACGGCCCCCACGTCAACTGGAGGGGCGCAAACCCCCGGGAGTGCGTATAGGTGGGCTGGACCCCTTCGCGCTGCGCTGCGTCGTCGTTGTCCATCGGCATCACATCGAGGTCCAGGTAAATGACCGCGGGCTGTTCGACCTGCAGACGCCACAGAAACAGCCGTTGCAACAGGTGCCGGAACAGCCAGATCCGCACGAACGAAAACGCGGCGAAGAAGCGCTTGATGGTATGGGACGAACTCACGGTGGCCGGGGACTCTTCCAGCACGGCCGCATAGCCGGGGTCGGTTTTGAGCACATCAAAATACGTGAGATGGGAGGAGGTCCCATCCAGGAAGAAACAGAAAAGTTCTTTGAACAACTGCACGATGGGCGTGCCTTTGCGGCTTTTGCGCAGGCTCCCGAACCAGCGTTCCAAAAGGGGAAACAGGTCGAGATGGCTGAGGTATTTGACAAACAAGGCCAGCCCGCCCCGACTGGTCAACGTGTCCGAGGTCGTCGCAATGGCATCGATTTTGTGGTTGGAATTGGAGGACGATTGTGCCATATTATGTTCACCTGTTGGGTTAAGTTATTGGTGACTAGTGTGCCTATGTTATCACATGGTATATCAATAACTTAACCCTTCTTTTTTACAAAAGCTACCGAAAAAATCGCTCAACTTAGGCTTTAGTTACGATTCGGTTCTAATAGAAATATTCAGAAAAACTGGAACAGAGTCAACTCTCATTTGCAGGATAATTATTCTGTGACAGGATTAGAGAGTTTCTGCTCTTCGTGGCAGGATCACAAACAGTGAGATTTTCTCCTGCGGATGCACGGTGATCTCGTATCCACCGATCTGTGGCCGTGGTATTCTTTTCTGTGTGCCTTCTCCGCAAAGAGGTCTGGAGGAATCCTGGTTCAAATACTTTGCGGGATCATGGCCGGAATTTCCTTGCTTACCTCTGTTGTCATAACCTGTACGGAGCGATCGCTATCATCCACGTTGTGGTTTTTCCAGACCGGTCGTGGTTACGCGGACAATCAACACCGGAATATTGATGCCGTGTCGGACACTGGTGACCGTCTCCCCGAAGACCAGGTCTTCCAGCCCATGATGGCCGTGACTCCCAAAGACGATCATATCCAATCCCAATTCTTCCACTGAGCGCACGATCTCCCCAATCGGATTCCCGGTCCGGAGTAAGACCTCCACCGGGTGATCCTTTGCTTCGATTTCGCGGGCCAGTTCCTCCAGGTACATATAATCTTCCCGGCTGTGCAGGGAATCCGCTTCCTCGCCAAACAGCATTCCTCCCGGGGTTTCGATCACATGAATTAATGTGAGTTTGGCATTCTGATAGTTAGTCATGGAAATGGCAGCGGAAAGTATCTCGGCATCGGCATCGGAGTGCTCCAGAGCTACCCCGATATGTTGGATCCGCAGCGGTTGGATGCGCCCGGCGACTTGCCGGCTTTTTGTGATCACGCCACTTTCCCAAACCCTGTGTCCATGCAGCAGCGGTCCAAACACAACATATCCCAGGAAAACGAGCATACTGATCACTCCCGCCACGCAAAGGATCCAGAGTGCCGGATGCACACCGGCCATCCAGCTGGCCACTTCATCATATACCAGTTTCAGATTCAGTACAACAATAATCCCGGCGATTATCCACGCCCCTATTTTGAGCCAGACTTTACTGGCGAACAATCCCATCTTTTTTTTATCCGATGTAAAATGTATTAGTGGAATAACCGCAAAAGGCAGTTGCAAACTCAGAATGACCTGCGAAAAAATCAGCAGTTGATAGGTTCCCTGGTTCCCGGCGACAGCGATAACGGTGACTGCCGGCAGAAGGGCGATACCCCGGGTTATTAACCGGCGGAGCCAGGGCTGCATACGGATGTTCAAGAACCCCTCCATCACCACCTGGCCGGAAAGGGTTCCGGTGAGGGTCGAACTCTGTCCGGCGGCCAGCAATGCCAGGGCGAAGACCGTAGGGGCAAGATGTGTGCCCAGTATCGGTTCCAATAACCGGTGCGCCTGCTGGATCTCCGTGACGACCATTCCCCGGCTGTGGAAGTCTGCCGCAGCCATAATCAAAATAGCGACGTTCACAAAAAAGGCCGCGTTCAAGGCAACTGTCGAGTCAATGAGATTGTACTTGCAAGCTTCCGCCCTTCCGGTATAGGTATTGGAGACAGCCCGGGACTGCACCAGGGAAGAGTGGAGATACAGGTTATGGGGCATTACTGTCGCGCCGATGATACCGATGGCAATATAGAGGGCTCCCGGTTCCAGATGAGGGACAAATCCTCTGGCAATCCCACCCCAGTCCGGTTGAGCGAGAAAAATTTCGATCACGAAACTGGCGCCGATGATAGCAATAAGCGAGACAATCACCGCTTCCATTTTCCGGACGCCTAATCGTTGGAGAGCCAGCAGAATGAAGGTATCGAAGGCGGTTACCAGACATCCCCACAGCAGTGGTAACCCCAGCAGCAGGTTCAAGCCGATGATTGTGCCCAGCGCCTCGGCCAGATCGGTAGCGGCGATGGCAATCTCTGCCAGGATCCAGAGGATATAATTAATGGCTTTTGGATACTCCCGCCGACATCCCTGGGCGAGGTCATAACCGGTGACAATACCTAAACGGGCGGATAGGGTCTGCAACAGGATAGCCATGATATTGGACATCAGCAGCACCCAGATAAGAGTGTAACCGAACCGGGCGCCGCCTTGGATATCTGTGGCCCAGTTGCCGGGGTCCATGTACCCGACACTGACCAGGTAAGCGGGTCCTGCGAACGCCAGCAGCCGCCGAAATCCTCCACGCTTCCTCACCGAAATAGTGGAGTTCAGGTTTTCCATAATTTGTGCGGATAGTGTCCTACACTGATGGTTACTGTAATCCAGTCCTTCTCTTCACCGGATTTCGACGGAGCTGCCTGTTGATCACCGAATTACGTATTCAATCCCATAATACCCATCACCCGGAAATTGCGGCCGGTATTGTTCCAATCGGGTCACGGTGCGACCGGCGGGGAGCCGGACATTTTGATACGTCTTCACCGCGACCTCTTCACCCTCCATATTTTTCACAATTATATCCAGGGTGACGGATCGGGCACCGCCCAGATTCATAACCACCGGTGTAATGGCATCACCGGGTCCATACACCACATCCACGTTCCCGGTGCCGGCCAAAACATTCTGGAAGGCCATTTTATTCGCCCAGTAGGCCAGCTTGGCATGACCCAGAAAATCAATGAGGGGTTTTTTGTAAGTGACCGTGTTCGGACCACCGTGGAGGCAGCACCAGGAAAATCCGTCATAATCCATCAACCGCTGCTTCCGCATCGCCTCATATGCGCTGAACGCCTGCCATCCCTGGCTTTCCAGCCATTCGTCCGCGGTGAGCCGCCGGCCGATACTTCCGGTATCGTAGTCCCATTCATACGATTGCATACGGTACCAGGGTTTCCCCTTCACAAGGTTCCAGTTGGGTTGGCCGATGGATTCCTCATGCTCGAAATTAAAATATGCCCGGTCCGGGCTCTCCAGAAATCCCGGCAGATATGGCCTGTACTCAAAGTCGGGCGCCTCCCGCAGGACAGACCACTCTCGTCCGTACCCGGCGTAACTATCTTGGTTGCCCCGGGTTACACGGGGTGCGACCCACTGGGGCACCGATTCGATAACATTCCCCTGGTGATCCCGGGTTCCGGCATCATTGGCATAGCGCAATCTGTCTATATAGGAAGTGTACGATATAATGCGACTGGGATCCGCGGTGTAGACGGTTTCGTGCGCTTTCTCACAGAAACTGCCGGTTTCGGCGACCGGCCGCTCACGAAATCCGCCCGGATGGTTGCTGACCTCCCACATCACAATACTTGGATGATTCCGGACCTGTTGCATATATTTTGGATATCCGTCAAAATCAATCTGTCCCCATCCCTTGCCGGTCCGGATCCAGGCAGTGGTGGACCAGATGAACATCATTCCCAGCTGATCACCCAGTTCAGCGTATCGGGGATCGTTGACTCCGGCCGCCGGAGTCTGCCAGGCGTGCACGTGAATCCGCATCAGATTCCCGTTCATTTTCTTGATCATCAGGATTTCTTTCGCTACCCATTCGACAGGCGGACAACGATACCATTCGATCATTTTACTGAGTGGCGCCCGGGCTCCGAAAATCTGCGCGCCGTTCAACATCGCCGGTTCCCCGTTCACCCGAAAGGTGCCTCCTCTCTGGCTGACAGTGCGAATACCTGTGGTAAATACTTTGTCATCAACAGGGTCACCCTGGTCATCCCTCAAAGTGATCACGACTTTATAGAGGTTGGGGTTATCAAACGTCCAGAGATTCGGTGAAGCAACCTGGAAGGTATGCTCGAATTGTTTGTTCCCGTGATTGACTTTCACCGGAAACGTGGAGGCGGCGGCCGGCTCGGCGCTTTCCTCGGGAAACCATGGATACAGCGTGACTTCCACTTCGCCCTCAAACGCCCACCAGTGATCATTGGTCACTGTGATCCGGGCCTGCAGCTCCGCCGGATCCGAGATATCAGTCGTAAACAGAAAGGCATCGCTGAGATAGCGATCGGCCGTTAACTCCAGCGAGATTCGTCCGGCGAACCATCCGAAATTGAAATCCAGCGGAGTGTGCCCCATCATGATGCCTTTGTCTTCCGTGAGATAAAAATGATCCACCTTCACTGCGATGAGATTCTGCGCGTCTTCCACCAGATAGTCCGTGATATCGACCCGTATCGGATGACGGTTCGGCGATCGGGTGACCAGCTGTCCGTTCACCCAGATGTCGCCGCCGGGATCCAGGGTTTCTACATTGAGAAAGGCCCGTTCAAACTCGCCGACTCTCACCATCTTGCGGAGATAGAGATCTTCCCCGGCGTATCGTTCACTGCCATGGGCTTTCGGCAAATCCGTCTGCTGCCAGAGATGGTCGTTGTAACTGGCCTGCTGCCAGCCTTCAACTGCCGGTTTCACCGCAAAATCCTCATCCAGAAATGTGGCAATATTGTAAGGTCTGCGGACCCGATCTGTCGGATAATAGCCGACCCCCCACACATCATCGATCAATTGGCCGGTTGTGCCCTGTACCGTAAAAGTATTTATCTCGGCCAGGTTCTGGGTGCCGGCTTCCATGGGGAGATAATATGCTATGCGTTGGTCGTTGACATAGAGAGTATATCTGCCCGCCGGGATATCAAGTTCGATTTTTATGTGATACCAGGTCTCCGGCTCAAATGTCCCCGCTGTTTCGATCTCCCGACCGTTTGAATAAAATAAATTTCCCAGAGAATCGAACCCCACGGTCACCGCCGGCACCTGGTTGCGATCCGTGAGATGAAAACCGGATTGAGCGCCATCTGCAGGCAGTTGCGTACGAAATTCGAAAGCACACCGCCAGGATTGCGGAGTGAATGTCCGCGAAAATTTCCCGGACGAACGGAACAGAAGTACACCGTCCTGCACCTGCAATCCCGGCCGATTCTTCCACCATTGCAATTTCGTCTTCTCTTCCT
>DATFLS010000225.1:0-2344 GCA_035267465.1 bacterium | reverse complement strand
CGATCACGAGTGCGGCTCCCACAACCAGTGGAATGAGTGGAGCCACACCCCACACGCCGAGAATCCAGTACAGAATCAGACCCGCAAAGATTAAAAGTAACCCGCTCCAGAAACTATAGCGTTTAAAAAGTTCCATCAGCTCATCCCCTCCACTTGGTTGATTCTATAGATTGATACGTCAAGAATAAGGCTAAGAACATGAAACTGGCGTAATAGACAAGGTGAGTGGTATCAAAAATACCTCTGGTAAAGTCTTCCATATGCTCAATAATGGAGACATATGATGCGACATTACTGAACACAGTTTCTCCGGTGCCAACCCAGCCTACCATCCAGAACAACATCATTATGGCAAAGGTGCCCACGGCAGCGATAATCTGATTTTCCGTCAGGGAGGAGATCAACACCCCAACTGAAACGGTTGCTGCACCCATAAGCAGCAATCCGACATATCCCAGGATAGTGGGCATAATTTCGGGCTGTCCGTAAATCATGAGCACCAAGGGATAGATGAAGGCCACAACAATCATGCTTGTATACAACACCAGTGCCGCACCGAATTTTCCCAGGATCATTTGAAGATTTGTTAACGGAGATGTGAGCAACAGTTCCATGGTCCCGCTCTTTTTATCTTCGGAAAACGATCGCATGGTGATCATCGGCACCATGAACAGCGCAATAATACTCATATTTGATATCAGCGGCCGCAGAAGATACTGATTCACATTCACCGGAATTTGTTGCTGCATCTGTTGTGCGCGGTACATTGCCTGCATCTGAATATTGAGAAATCGGGTTAGCAGCGCGTAAAAGAAGACGCCCGAAATTGCAATAAATAATGCGAGGACAACGTAGGCAATCGGCGAACTGAAATACGATTTGAGATCACGTTTGAAAATTACCAGGGTGTTTTTCATACTTGCACCTCCTCTTCTTCCGTCGTCAGTTCAAGGAAGATATCTTCCAGCGTGAGTGAAATCGACCGCAGTTCGAGTAATCCCCAATTATTGTTAACGACCGTTGCTGCGACATCCCGGCGGATATCCTGACCCGGCTCACTCTCGACTCGAAGGCCACAGATACCATCTTGCTGTTGCATCTCCTCATCGGGCGATATTGCCGCGACGCCCGGTATGGCGGAAAGTCTCTCCTGCACCGCTTCCGCCGGGCCTTCTACCTGTAGTTGAATCGATTCGCCACTTTTGAGACTGGCAATTAGGTTATCCGGAGTGTCTTCTGCAACGATGCGTCCTTTATTAATGATGACCACCCGTTCACTGGTCATGCTCACCTCCGGCAGAATATGGGTGGAGAGAATAATGGTATGATCGTCCGCCAGGCTTTTAATGAGCTCGCGGACTTCAATGATTTGTTTCGGATCCAATCCTACGGTGGGTTCATCGAGTATCAGCACTTCCGGATCGTGAATCAGGGCCTGGGCTAACCCCACACGCTGCCGGAAACCCTTGGAAAGCTTCTTAATTAACCTGGTTCGCATCTCTCCAAGAGTGGTTAACTCTACCACCCGATCAACCTGTCTGGCGATATCTTTGCCTTCAACCCCTTTTATGGCCGCCACAAACTTCAGGTAATCATCCACGGTCATATCCAGATATAAGGGTGGATTCTCAGGGAGATATCCGATGCGCTTTTTCACCTCCAGCGGCTCTTCGAAAACATCATATCCAGCGACGGTGACCGTGCCTCTGGTCGCGGGCATATAGTTGGTAATGATGCGCATGGTCGTGGTTTTTCCGGCAGCGTTCGGCCCCAGAAAACCAACGATCTCTCCCTCTTCAACCCGGAAGGAGACATCATCAACGGCCAGGATGTCTCCGAATCTCTTGGTTACATTTTTTACCTCAATCACAGCTCCTCTCCTTCCTTTCTCATAGACAGGTGCGTATCTTCAACGGTTATATTGTTCAAATTTTCACTGGGAGGTTCCTCCTCCCGATCGTGATCAGTGGGGATCTTTGTGTTTTCAACGATATCGAAGGCGTGTGTCAACACCCTGTCCGCTTCTGCAACAGACGGCCGATATTTCGCAAATTTCACCAGGTCAGACAAACTCAGCAACGCTTCAATTTTCTGGTCGAGTCCATCGTCAGATACGTAGGCAGGCAGTTCCCGTATGACCTCGGTGGTGGTCATTTCAAGCGCCGGTATAAAATATCGATCCTCAAAGTACTGCCTGAGAGTTTCCGACACTTCGCTAAAATGCAGTTTGAATGCTCCCCGGGCAGGATAGGCCGCCCGGCGAATGTCCCGGAGACGCCGCAATGCAATCTCATGGGCGCTTCGACGGCGTTCCTCGGGTGTCATTCCGGCACTCTTGTCTTCT
>DATFLS010000224.1:0-15584 GCA_035267465.1 bacterium | reverse complement strand
GTTTGATAAACCATTCTCCGGAGATACCTGTTCACGTGGATCAGGGAAATTATAATCCGGAACTACTATACCTGTGGAAATGAAGAGTTCGGCACGCTGAGTTCAAATGTGCGAACGTATTGCTGCAGAAGCGAGCAATATCAGTTCATTATCGGGCTTATACGGAGATTGATTCACGTGAGTTCACTTCCGGGTAATGTTGTACATTCTAACACCATAACAAAAGGAGGGTAAGTATGGATGTCTTGGTTGTACTACTGGCACTCTATAGCTTGGGGATGTGCTTTTCCCTATTGGGTTCGATAAGTGTTAAGTTAATGCCGCGAGCCGGGCTGGACGAGGCGCAATTCGGATCGTTGATTTCGGCTTTCATGTTCACTTCGGTCATTACCTCGCTCATTATCGGGGTCCTGTTGGATTCCATCGGATATCGGCCCGTAGCTATTCTGGGTTTTGCTTTGACCGGTATAGTCATTTATATCCTGTCGCGTGGTAAGTCGTACGCATCAGTCCTGACAGCGAGTATCTTGCTGGGATTTGGCGCGATGGCATTAAACACGGCCGGGAACACCCTGGCGCCGGTGATCCTGTTCGGCGGGGAAAATCCTGCAGCCGCCCAGAATCTCGCGAATGTCTTCTTCGGTTTGGGATTGTTTTTCACGCCACTGATCGCCAGCGGGTTATTCAATCGGACAACCTATGAAAATACGGTTTCCGTTCTGGCCTTAATTGCCTTTGTTCCTTTGATATTTGCGATATTTGCCGCCTTCCCTGCAAGCCAGGATGCGGGATTTGTGCTGGGCGATGCCGTGGCTCTGCTTGCAGAACCTACCGTGATAGCGGCTGCCCTGGCATTGTTCTTCTACGTCGGTATGGAAATGACCATGAACAACTGGTTGCCTGCCTATGGCAAAGAGGTGATCACCGGTGAGGCTTTGAAGACGGAGTCGGCGGACGTGGATACCTCTGCAGCCCGGCTGATATCGTTTTTTGCCGTGGGCATGATGGCTGGACGTCTCATTGCATCCGGACTGCCGCTCACGGAGTGGGGCGGATGGTTTATTGCTGCTGTGGCGCTGGTTGCCGGCATCGTCATCTATGTAATGACTGTAACCAATAAACTGAACATCTCCAGGATCTTTGCCGCACTTGCCGGTTTGGTGTTCGGGCCCATTTTTCCAACCACAGTGGGAGTGACCTTTGCCCAGCATGATCCGTCGGTTTATGGCAGCATCTTCGGGATCATTTTTGCGGTCGGACTGCTGGGTGGTGTGGTTCTGCCGGGATGGATCGGCCGTTTGGCCAAAGGATCCTCCGTTCAAAAAGGTATGAGAATTCTGTTAGGAGCCTGTGTACTCTTAATCATATTATCCATTATCCTGGGCTGACATGCGTTCTCGGGTTCCTGTGCCTGCTTTCCCTGCAAACTGATTATCCACGGGGAACAGCCGGACACAGGATCCACTGCGTTTGGTGCAGATAGGTACACCACATAATGCGATGATGCGTTGTGCGGAGTACATACGTGAAGTGTTGAATATCCATACGAGGGGTCTTCCTCCGGGGCAGGCCCCTCCTCCGGATTGAATCGGTGTCGGTAATTGTAATCGCAACAGGTAGACGTTTCTGGCAGATCTTGATTTACTTACAACCGACGGATTCATCCGGTCCGTCTGACCCGGTATGATTTTCTCGCTGACCTGTGGAGTGTAGTTCCTGCCTATCCCGGACATTCGGGCAGTGCGTCATTCCTGGTAAAAGTCATTATCACAATTTCGTTCACTCTCCAGAACGTCACACTCCATATTGTTATCATCCTCCGCCTGTCCACTGATAATTTACGGTAGGGGCGGCAAATTGATCATCAAACGGAACTCCCAAACCCATCGGCTCAAGTGAAGCGGAACCTTCCGAATAGCAAACTGAATCGTTGTAAAAAGCATTTCTATTCATTCGTAATTTTGATTATCTTTTCAAATACCGGATGGAAGGCGAAACATGCTCTATTTATTTACATATAACATCACACGCAACAATGCCTGATTGCAGTCAGTAGTTTAAGGAGGTACCCGAATTATGCTCAAACGATATTTTCGAGCAAAAGGAGTGTTGTTACTCTCAGGATTGCTAATTTTGTCTCTGATGTTTATGACCTGCTCACAGGAGACTGCTGAGGAGCAGCAATCCCAGCAGCAAACAGAACAGATGTCCCAGCAATCGGAACAGGCTGAAACTCCGGGCGAGGCGCCGGAGCCGGAACAGCCGGAACCGACTGAATCTGCTGAAGAGACTTCATCGCCACAGGCGCAGCAGCAGGCTCAGGCACAACAACAGCAAGCCAGCGCACAGGCCAGTCAACAGGAACAGCAGATGGCGCCGCTCAATATTGAATTGCCCAAAGCCATGTTTGTCGGAACGCCCACCAATATGAATGTACCGAATTTGCAGAAACCCCGCGGCGAAGCCCGGCCTCCGTTTATGGCACCGGTGGGCACGGAAAATGTCGCACTGGAACAGCCCGTGTCCAGTTCGGATCCGATGCCCATTATCGGAGAACTTACCATGGTCACCGACGGAGATAAATCGGCGGCAGATGGCCATTATGTGGAATTAGGTCCGTTCCAGCAGCAGGTAACTATCGATCTGGGTGCCATGCAGAATATTTATGCTGTGGTCCTCTGGCACTTCCATAAGCAGCCCCGTGTGTATTTCGATGTCATTGTCCAGGTGGCAGACGATCCCGATTTTATTGAAAATGTCCAGACCATCTTCAATAATGATCATGACAATTCATCGGGATTGGGCGTCGGAGATGACATGAATTATGTGGAGACGAACGAAGGCAAGCTGATTGATGCCAAAGGTGTGAGAGGACGCTATGTCCGCTGTTACAGCAATGGTAATAACAGCAACGATTTGAACCATTATATCGAAGTTGCCGTTTTCGGTAAACCGGCACCTGCAATGTGAGTAATCGTACAAAATTCTGGAGCGCTATCTTTGTGGCAATTGTTGTTGCAGGGGTAGCGCTCCGGTTACCTCGTCTGGAAATGCGGCCTATGCATACGGACGAGGCCGTGCATGCGGTGAAATTCGGGAATCTGCTGGAGGAAGGAACCTATCAGTATGACCCGCATGAATATCACGGACCTGCCCTCACTTATTTTACACTCCCCGCCGCCTGGCTGAGCGGCATAGGAACGTATCCGGAACTCACCGAAACAACTCTGCGAATCATCCCCGTGCTGTTTGGGCTCTCACTTATACTCATAATACTCCTTGTCCGCAAAGATCTCGGATGGCCGGGTACAACGGCCGCTGCGTTTTTCACAGCCATCTCCCCGGCGATGGTTTTCTACAGCCGTTATTATATTATGGAAATTTTGTTGGTATGCTTTCTCGGAGGAATCATTTTTACCGGCTGGCGGTATTATCAAACAAGGGCTCCGGGTTGGGCGCTGGCACTGGGAGTCTCACTGGGACTGCTTTATGCCACCAAGGAGACAAGTATCGTATTTCTGGGATCGATGGTGGTCTCTCTGCTGATAGTAGCTTACCTGCGGGGTAACTCCTGGCAATCAATGGTACAACAAATTTCAAACACTCCCCGGCGACATGTGCTGTATATCGTACTTGCGGCTCTGGGTGTGGGCGCACTTTTTTATTCGTCATTTTTCAGTTATCCCAGGGGAGTGCTGGACTCTATACGTACCTTTCAGACATACTTTAGCAGAGGGGCCGGCGAAACGAATGCGCATATTCAGCCCTGGTATTATTATCTGCATATACTGCTGTTCTGGAAATATGCTCCCGGCCCGTTCTGGAGTGAGGCGCCAATTGTCATCCTGGCAGGTATAGGGATCATTGCCGCATTCCGAAAGAAAGCGCCTTTTACCTCGGGTCGGTTACTGTTGCAATTTATTGCTCTTTTCACAATCATCGCACTGATCATTTTTTCCGTGATCTCTTATAAAACTCCCTGGAATCTGTTGGGATTTCATTATGGTTTGATCATTCTGGCTGGCGCAGGTGTCGCTTACTCGTTTTATATTCTCACAAAGCAATGGGAACGAATAACACTGGCAGTGGTGTTGATTCTGGGCTCCTTCTTTTTACTCTGGCAAACATATATTACCAACTTTGAGTATTCTGCGGATGCCAGGAATCCGTATGTGTATGGACATACGAGTACGGATATCTATACGATTGTTCGCTATGTCGAGAAAGTTGCTTCCGTCCATCCGGACGGCAAGGCGATGTATATTGAGGTGATTGCCCCCGGAGGTGACTATTGGCCGCTGCCCTGGTATCTGCGAACATATTCCACTGTGGGTTGGTGGGATCGTGTCGATTTTGAGAGTGAACCCGCGCCGGTGATACTCGCCAAACCCGGCGTTGAACAGGATCTGTTAAAACTGTTCTATGCCGTGCCCCCTCCGGGCGAACGGGATCTCTACGTTCCTCTGTTCCGGGAATATCTTGAACTGCGACCGCACGTCGAACTGCGGGGGTATGTGAAAAATGATCTCTGGGAGCGAGTTTCGAACAACCCGCCTACAATGAACTGATCAGCTGAAACCGTCATGAATAAACAGTTATCCGACCTGGAATCTCTGCAGTGGGACTGGGAAACCCGGCCGGATATTCACCGATACTCCCACCATGCAATGGCAACGACCTACGAGATTTATGTGCAGCATGACGACGAACATTATGCCGAGGGCGCGGCGTATGAGGCCTTCAAACTGATAGATAAACTGGAGGAAGCGCTCAGCCGATTTATCGAAAATAGTGATATTTCCAGGATAAACAGTTTGCAAGCGTATGAATTTGTCACCGTCGGCCTGCCGGCGTTTGAGTGCCTGGAAATTTCCAAAAATATCTATGAAGAAACAGACCGAGCATTTGATATCTCGATAGGTCCCCTGTATCAATGCTGGCTCACCAAGGATAAGACGCTGCGAAATCCCTCCCAGCAGGAACTCAACAGCGCCCGGTACCGCACGGGAATGCACCTGGTCAAATTGAACAAGTCGAATTATACCGTACAGGTGCTGCGCAGCAATTTGCATCTGGATCTGGGCGGTGTAGGCAAAGGCTATGCCGTGGATAAAGTCGGGGAGTTGTTCCGGGAATGGAATATCGAAAACGCATTAATTCACGGTGGGAAGAGTTCGGTTCTGGCCCTGGAGGCGCCGTCCGATATGCCGGGATGGCCGGTGACTATCAGCAGGGTCGGCAGCGTTACGAAAACCGTTGCCAGACTGTTTTTGCATAATCATGCCTTGAGTGGATCCGGTATCCACAAGGGGCAACACATTCTGGATCCGCGGAGAGGGGAACCGGTGAAAGAGAAATCCGGGGCCTGGGCACTGGCAGATTCATCCGCGATGACCGATGCACTTTCAACGGCATTTATGATTATGTCCCCGGAAGCGGTCAGGGCGTACTGCGAATCTCATGAAAATATTCGGGCGATTGCAGTGCCGGAAGGTGACGAGACTCCGGGCTCGGTGCAATTCTTCGGTGACTGGGATGAAGTGGATTTTCCGCTCCAAGTCTTCTGATCCGGATTATTCAGAAACCAGAGAAGAATAGCATACTGATGCCCAGGGAAACAGCGGATACACACCGATAAGAAGGCCCCTGTCCCCCAACCGGTCAGGTGCAGATCGTTGAAAGTACAAAGGCTCAGAACGCGGCCGGTGTCAAACAGTAAACACTCTTCATCACAGATTCATTTGTACTGCAAACGTGCGCATCCTGAATACGTGCTTCCGTATATCTCTGAATTCAAATTCTTTGGATGAGGGGGTGGGAGATCCGTGGTCATCCTGTTTTTCTGTATCCAACTGCCTTGTCCCGGAGGGATGCGTTCGGCAAAGAGATCCCCTTGGGATGTGACGGTTTTATGAATTATCGTGGCATAAAGAAATCCGGCTCATTATACGGCCATCACAGATACAGGGCGGGAAAATAGAACGGATGAGTCCGCGGTTCGTTCGCTATGTATCCTACTTGTCATCAGGCTCCAACCATGGATTTGCCACGACCGGGTATTACGTATTAAATATGCGTCCAGGTTTTCCGATTCACAATATTGGAAATATGCGCTTTGCTGACTTCGTACTCTACGGCGAGTTCTTTCTGTGTTTTTTCGCCGTCTTCCACCAGCCGCCGGATACGCTTTACGTCCTGTTCGGTTAACTGTGCCTGTGGATGACGTTCACCAAGCGTCTCATGCCGGCGGGCAAGCTGGGTTTCCTTGGAGGCTTCTGCCCGTTTATCAGCATAAATATGGTTGGGATTCATACACAAATTGGTGCTGCAAGTATGCCGGATGACCCAATCTTTGCCCAGATGGTTTTTATAGTATAACCGGTAGAGGATACGGGTCGCCGGCATTTGTTTACCATCACCGTAGAAGACCGGGTAGTCACCCCGCATTACACTGCCTTCCCATTGCCAGCACTTCTCAGGATCAGCCTCTTTGATTAAATCCATAAATTTTCGCTGAGCCTTGTGAGATAAAATGCGACGTTTGCCGGTAGTGCGGTTCTTCTTCCTTCTCCTGCGTTTGACTTCCTTGCTCATTGCATTCTGCCCTGTTTTCCTATCAAATTTACATTTACTAATTGTTTTTAGACCTATTTGTTCCCGGATAGTTACATCTATAGTTTCTGAGGATCACCGGCCGCTTATTGATTTAGAAATGGTCGTGAGTGTCATTACATTGCCGGTCAACACTATCGTCAATGTTTTTTCACTTTGGCTGTTCTCCAATGATTATTACTTTTATTTTCATTTTACGATCCCGGATCAATTATGAATACGAACAGGGATGGAATCTGAACAGGCCAGGACTTCACTTATGAACGGTCGAGCGTAGGTCGATCGAAGGAGGGAACGTTCACGTGACGGAGATGCGATTGGATGCCCATCAACATTTTTGGAGGTATGACCCGGACGAATACGCCTGGATCGATGACACCATGGAAGCGATTAAGAGCGACTTCCTGCCAGAACATCTGGCGCAGGAGATCAAAGGCGCCGAAATCGATGGGAGTATTGCGGTTCAGGCACGTCAAACTGTGGAGGAAACCGCCTGGCTCCTGGAACTGGCTCAGGAAAACGACTTTATACACGGAGTTGTAGGATGGATTCCACTGACCAGCTTGAAGTGCGGGAAGTATCTTGAGCTATATTCACTCAATCCCTTTTTCAAGGGAGTACGGCATGTTATCCAGGATGAACCGGATGACGAGTTCATCTTGCGGGAGGACTTTAATCAGGGGATCAGCCAGCTGAAGGAGTATGAACTGGTCTATGAAATTTTGGTATATGAACATCAGCTCCCGCAGACTATCCGGTTTGTTGACCGGCATCCTCATCAAATATTCGTGCTGGATCATATCGGGAAACCCAGGATTCAAGAGGGGTTGCACCCTCCCTGGCGGAAGCATATACAACTACTTGCTGAGCGTGACCATGTCTTCTGCAAGCTCTCGGGTATGGTGACGGAAGCCGGTTATGATGACTGGACCGCGGAACAGCTAACGCCCTATTACGAGATTGTCGTGGAGGCATTCTGGCCGGAGCGGATTATGTTTGGCTCGGATTGGCCTGTCTGTCTCGTGGCCGCAGAATATCAAACATGGGCCGGGGTGGTGGAAACCTGGAGTGCGGCGTTATCGGAGCATGAACGGCAGCGCATACTGGGAGAAACAGCCAGTGAAGTGTACAAGATAGCCGGTTCCTGACTTGTTTCTCTGCGAGGAACGGGCGGTTATAGAATATGAGACACGGCTGTCTTTGATGGCACTGCCTCTGATTGTTCACAAATTACAGGAGGATTCGCGATGAATAAATGGTTGAGAATGTTGTTGAGTTTCCTTGTGTTACTCGGGCTGTTTTCCTGCGGAGGACAGCACAGGCAGAGCGGCAAACTCACATTAGCAGTAATTCCCAAAGGGACGACCCTGCTTTTCTGGCAGTCGGTGCATGCCGGTGCTATCAAGGCCGCCAGGGAGATGGATGTGAATATCAACTGGATTGGTCCCGAGCGGGAAGATGCCCGGCAGCAGCAGATCGGGATCGTGGATAACCAGACTATCAATCAGGTTGATGGGATCGTGCTTGCACCGCTGGATGCCATGGCATTGCGGCGTCCGGTCGAGGCGGCTGTCGGGAGCGGCATTCCGGTAGTGATTATCGATTCCCAGCTGGCGAACTCTGAAGAGATTATCACCAGTTTCGTGGCGACCAATAACCGGGAAGGCGGACGAATCGCGGGACGCCATCTTGGTAAAATGCTGGATGGGAAAGGCCGGGTAGCGGTGTTGCGGTATTCAGAGGGATCTTCGAGTACTACGAACCGGGAAGAAGGATTTCTGGAAGCTATTGGTGAATTCGATGGTATCGAGGTGGTGAGCGACGAACAGTATGCCGGAGCGACCAAAGCCCAGGCACAGCAGGCCAGTGAGAATCTGCTCATCCGATTTCAGGATGAAGCCGGACATTTGACGGTGGACGGAATCTTTTGCCCCAACGAGGGTACCACTTACGGAATGCTGATGGCGTTAAGGCGTCAGCGACTGACGGGAGAGGTTACCTTCGTCGGATTTGACGCCAGCGATGCATTGGTGGAAGGATTACGCCGGAATGATATCGATGGCCTGGTGGTGCAAAATCCGTTTCGGATGGGGTACCTGGGCGTGCAAACCCTCGTACGGCATTTACGGGGAGACGAGGTTCCGCGAAGAATCGATACCGGAGTAACCTTCATCACCCGGGACAACCTTGAGCAACCGGAAATCCAGCAACTGATCAAACCGGATATAGAGAAATGGCTCAGCCAGGGATGACAGCAACCGATCAAATCCAGCCGGAGCTGCAGATGGTGGATATTGCCAAACGGTTCGGAGCCACCGTTGCTCTGCAGGGGGTGAATTTCGATGTGTTCCCCGGGGAGGTGCATGCTCTGGTCGGTGAGAATGGAGCCGGGAAAAGTACGCTGATGAAGGTTTTATCCGGAGCCTACACTCCCGATGAGGGCGTGATGTTCCTTGATCAGGAATTATTCGAGCCTCGAAATCCCCTGGATGCCAGGCGCAAGGGAGTGGGCATGATTTATCAGGAGCTCTCCCTGGCTCCGCATTTAACAGTGCAGGAGAATATCCTGCTGGGGATGGAACCGTCTTCCATGGGTTTTATTCGTTGGAAGGAAGTCCGGAAACGTGCTGCTGCCGCGATTGAACCGTTCGAACATCCCGAAATTCAACCGGAAACCCGGGTCGCGGATCTGTCGGTCAGCGCCCAGCAGCTGGTGGAAATCGGGCGCTCGCTAGCTGTAGGGTGCGAAGTGTTGGTGTTTGATGAACCGACCAGCAGTCTGTCCCGGAACGATATTCAGCGGTTATTCAGTATAATCCGCGGACTTCGGGAGCAGGGGCTCGCAATCGTGTATATCTCCCACTTTTTGGAAGAGGTGCAACAGGTGGCAGACCGGTTGACTGTTCTGCGTGACGGTGCAGTGGTTGGGACAAAACTTGTGGATGAGGTAACCTCGGATGAGATCATCGAAATGATGGTGGGGAGGAAAGTTGACGATCTCTATCCGCGGTCCGTGAGGCGGCAGGGAGAACCTATTCTACACATCCGGAATCTGGCGGGAATGCAAAAACCTGCAGCGGTAAATTTAACGCTGCACCGCGGCGAGGTGCTGGGTATCGCCGGCCTGGTGGGGGCCGGACGCACCGAATTTTTGCGGGTTGTGTTCGGATTAGATCCGATCCGCAGCGGGGCAATCCGTCTCGGCGCCTTTGCCGGGCCGGCCTCGCCAGTCCGGAGATGGGCGCAGGGAATGGGATTACTCAGCGAGAACCGGAAAGAAGAAGGCCTGGCTCTCGGACTGAGTGTTATGGATAATGTGACCCTGTCCAATCTGAGAGCGCTGCAGTCCTTCGGGTTGGTGCTTCCCAGCGATCAACATGACGCCACCCGCCACTGGATTCAGCAACTCGACATTCGATGTCAGAGACCGGAACAGAAAGTCAATAAACTTTCCGGAGGCAATCAGCAAAAAACAGCTCTGGCACGACTGTTACATCATGATGTCGATGTCATGTTGCTTGATGAACCAACCAAAGGCATTGATGTACCCTCAAAAGCGAAAATTTACCAGGTTATCGATGATTTCGCTTCAGGCAGGAAGGGCCATACACCGAAAGCAGTGCTCATGGTGAGCAGCTATTTGCCGGAGCTGCTCGGAGTATGTGACCGACTCGCCGTGATGCACCGGGGAACACTCAGCAAGGCAAAACCGGTCGAAGAGGTCGATGAACACGAGATTATGCTGGCGGCCACCGGACGGGGAGAATTGACATGACAGAGGATGCACTCACTGAAGCAAAGGCCGAAGAACAATCCACCCCGGGATCACGAGACACAATCATGCAGCTGCTGAATAAAGTCGGACCCATTCTGGCGCTGCTGCTCGTCTATGCTTTTTTTGTCATATTGAATGCCCGGATGCTGAGCTTAACTGCGGTGGAAATCATTATCCAGCAGACAGTTATCGTGGGGATATCGGCTATCGGGATGACCCTGGTGATTATCTCCGCCGGTATCGATCTGTCTGCAGGTTCGGTGATTGCCTTCGGATCCGTGGTCGTCGCTTTGCTGATGGATCGGCTGGGATTCGGGCCGTTACCTTCAGCGCTGGGAGGGGTACTGGCCGGACTGTTGTGGGGTATGATCAATGGCCTGATTATTACCCGGTTCAAAGTCGTGCCCTTCATCGTCACACTGGGGACCCTGCTGGTGGTGCGCGGGTTCGCCAAAGGGTTATCCAATAATATTCCCATCAATGTCGAACAAACCTGGCTCAACGAACTGCTTGCCACACTCCCTCCGGAACGTCAATGGCAACTCATTCCACCGGGCGCCTGGATCATGATTTTGCTTGCCGTTCTGGTGGCCGGTGTGCTGCGATACACCAGGCTGGGCCGGCATATTTATGCTATCGGTTCCAACGAACAAACTGCCAGGCTATGCGGAGTAGCCGTCGAGCGGGTGAAAGTGATTGTCTATTCGCTGGCCGGGGCGTTCTCCGGATTCGCCGGACTCATGATGATGTCTTATCAGGAACAGGGCGATCCGACCAGCGCCCAGGCGATGGAACTGGATGTGATTGCCGCAGTAGTAATTGGCGGAGGGAGCCTGGCCGGTGGCGCAGGATCGATCCTGGGCAGTCTGGTGGGAGCCATCATTATGACGGTCATCCGGGTGGGCAGTCAGCTGAACGGCTGGCCGACCTGGGTCACGCAGGTGGCAACCGGCGCAATCATTGTAATTGCGGTAGCGGTGGACCGAATTCGGCATCGCCAGGCTGAATAACGGAGTGAATTCGCTCAAAAGCCGGAGGAAACCTGTTCGGGGGTTAAAAATCAGTTTGGAGGAATAAAAAAGAAAATTGAGATGATGCGGTAGCCGGGGAATTCCCAACTCTATATTCTACTCAACATTAGCATTATTTTTTCCTTATATTACCACAACTGTCGAATGGATGAGTATTAGGTTGCAATAACAAATTGCCAGCGAGAAGCAAGCGATGAATTATCAACATCAGAGGTGTTTACTATGACCCTGACCGTGAACGGAGAGGAAATCAGAGAAACTGAAATCCGGGAAGAGATGGAGCGAATTCGTTCCGATTATGAACGCGTCTTTCAGGATATGGATCCGGTGCTTCGTGAGGCGCAATTACTGGAATGGTCCCGGGAAAATGTCATCGAGCGCAAGCTGATCCAGCAGGAAGCGTTGAGCGACTCGGAGGACATCTCTGAGAAAAAAGTCGCGTCGACGTTACGGGATCTCAAGAAGCAGCACGGCGGAGAGAAAAAGTTCTATCAGCAGCTGAATCTGTCGCAAGCGGACGAACCCGTGATAAAAGAGGACATTCATCTGCAGCTGAAAGTGGAACGGTTGATAGAGAGAGTCCGGAGTCAGACACCGGAACCGACGGAAGATGAAATCCGTGAATATTATGAAACGAACACCAGGCAATATATGGCTCCCGAGCAGGTTCATGCGGCTCACATTGTAAAACATATTCAGCAATCGGCGGATGAACCGCTCGCGCGGAAAGCATTACAGGAAGCCCGGCAGAAATTGGAAAATGGAGCCGATTTCATTGAAACAGCGGCTGAATACTCGGATTGCCCTCCGAATGAAGTCGATCTTGGCTATTTCCCCCGGGGAAGAATGGTGGAACGCTTCGAAAACGTGGTCTTTGGCATGGAGCCGGGAGACGTGAGCGATATTTTTTCCACGGAATATGGCATGCACATCACCAAGGTGTTTGACCGGAAGCAGCCGGAAAAATATCCTTTGGAGCAGGTGAGAGAGGATGTGGTGAAGGAGTTGACCGAAGAGAAGAAAAAAGAAGCCGTCGAAAAATATATTGATGGGTTAAAGAATCAGTCTGTCATTAAAGACGAATAACAGATTCCTCCCGGTGATTCCGAGCAGAGGAACATCAGAATCGATTCGGGCAGGTACGTAAGGAATGCCTCCATTTCCCGGTGAGTTCGAATGCTCTCGAATGGAATGTCGAATACGCACGATCGGCCGATATCTGAGCTTGACCTGAAGAAAAATACGCAACGAAAGTTTCGAATGCCTAACAGTCCGGATGATATATGATACATAACGAAAAAGCCAGGGCTGAATTTCATGTGCTGGCCAAACCGATTGGGCCTATCTGTAATCTCGATTGCGAATACTGTTTTTACCTGCAGAAAAAGGCGCTCTTTCCCGAGTCTAAAAATTTCCGGATGACCGATTCCGTCCTGGAAAATTTTACCAGAAAATATATTGAAGCCCAGCCCATGGGAACCCAGAAAATCGATTTCGCCTGGCAGGGAGGAGAGCCCACGCTCATGGGGGTGGACTTTTTCAGGAAAGCCATCGGATACCAGCGAACCTATGCCCGGCCGGGCATGACCATTACCAATTCGCTGCAGACCAACGGAACCTTGCTGGATGACGAGTGGGGAAAATTTTTACATGACCAGGGATTTCTGGTCGGATTGAGCATAGACGGTCCGGAGGAGATTCACAATAAATTCCGGCTGGATAAGAAAGGCCGAGGCTCCTTTCGGGAGGTGATGCACGGGCTCGAGATGCTGCAGAAGCACTCTGTCGAGTTCAATACGCTGACGGTTGTGCAGAGTCACAACAGCCAGTATCCGCTGGAAGTCTATGATTTTCTCAAGGACTGCGGATCCACCTTCTTCCAGTTTATTCCAATCGTGGAACCGGATCCCAACGATACCGTGACCTATCGGAGCGTTCCTCCGGAAAGATACGGCTCGTTCCTGAACGGCGTCTTTGACCGATGGCTGGAGCAGAGCGATGTGGGAGAGATATTCGTGCAAGATTTTGATTTGCTGCTGTCCCAGGTGATGGGCATGCCCGCTACGCTCTGTGTCCATGCTGAAACCTGCGGCCGGTCGGTAGCTATCGAACATAACGGAGATTTATTTTCCTGCGATCACTTTGTCAACAGAGAAGATCAGATCGGAAATGTTTTGCAGCACACCATGGTTTCCATGCTTGACGGCCCACAGCAAACCAAATTCGGCCGGGATAAACGGGATGGCTTGCCGCAGTATTGTCTCGATTGTGAATTTCTGGAATATTGTAACGGCGGGTGCCCCAAAGACAGGCTGGTTGAGACTCCCGCCGGTGAGCCGGGGCTGAATTATCTCTGCGAGGGGTATAAAACTTATTACAGCCATACCATCCCCACGTTCGAAAAAATGGCCGAGGCGCTTCGGATGGGTCGTCCTGCCAGTGATTATAAAATGGTGGACCGCGTACGCCAGCGCCAATATGCGGAACAGTTCGGCAAAGTGGGGCGAAACGATCCGTGTCCCTGCGGAAGCGGCAAAAAGTATAAAAAATGTTGCGGCCGATAGATGATTTGGAATAGAAATAATAGCGTTTTCATCAGAGAAGGAGCCTGTTCAGAACATGCCTGAAGAACTCCAGCGTATAACACGCAAATTGTTAAACTTTTCCAGGGAACTGGGACGACCGGAATATCGATTGGTGATATTGGGAGAGGGAAATACCTCTGCCCGTGTGGATGCGGAGACGTTTCTGGTCAAGGCGAGCGGCACGCAGCTGGAGCACCTGAATGAAGATCAGGTCACCCAGGTGCGGTTCGATCGTATCCTCCCGATGCTGGACGAGCAGTTATCCGAGGAAGCCATTGAACAACGATTGTTGGACGCGAGAGTTGATCCGGAGAGCATGAAGCCCTCCGTGGAGACGACGTTTCATAGCTGGCTCTTGCAGCAGGAGGGTGTAAATTTTGTCGGGCATACCCATCCCGTCGAAGTGAATAAGATTCTGTGTTCGGACGCCGCGCCACTCTTTGCTGGAAACCGGCTGTTTCCGGATGAGATTGTGTGCTGCGGGCCGAAGTCGCTGCTGCTTGATTATGTGGATCCCGGATCGGAGTTAGGTGGGGCGATTCGTGATGGCTGGGAGCAATTTGTCGCCGAAAACGGGTTTCCGCCGAAAATTATTCTTATACGAAATCACGGGTTAATTGCAGCCGGCGGATCGCCTGATGCGGTCCTGGTAGCCACCTTCATGGCGGTGAAGGCAGCTGAGGTATTCAATGGCGCCCGAACCGCCGGGAATATTCAGTTTATGGATTCCAAAGATGTGCAACGCATCCAGAACAGACTGGATGAAAAGTACCGGCAGAAACAGTTAAAGGTCTCATAGCGTGTGGAAGCCTGGCGGCGTCCGTGAACAACTCTTCTACCATAGATGAAATTGACCACCTGCACCACTGTCTCTAAAGCGGCGGTTCCTGCAATTGGTTCTATTGAAACTGTACAATTTTGTAATCTTTGATCCGGGAAAGAATCCAGAATTCGTGGGCTGGACGGGTAATTGGAATGGTATACAAATTCTCTCCTGAACTGAAATCCATGGGATGAAAATAAAACGTATCATCGATGTCCGTGCCTGGAGAGGGTACACGTAATATCTTTGGACAAAAGATGTGATAGATTGTGGATCTCTCACGAATCATATCGGATAGATCGGTACCGTGATTCGCTGGTAATACTTGTATAGGAGTAATTTCTGGTCTGAGGAGCCTGTGATCGAAGGCAGTCAACAGGAGCAACTTCTAACCCAATTTTCCGCTGCCGTGACTCGCGCTCACGCCACCGTGCAGAGGATTCCCGCATCCGGAGAGGCGGTGGCCCGGGCAGTCTTCCGGCGGATTGCGAAGACATCATCCGTGGTCATGGCCATTCCACGACTCCTTCCAACCGAGATATTCACTCCATTGATAGAATCGGAGGCCATCATAAAAAATCCCACCGATCAGCAGCTCAGGGACGCGCAGATTGGTATTACAGAGGCCTTTGCCGGTGTGGCGAGGACCGGTTCGGTCTGTGTGTCCGAAAATTCCAATCTCAGCGGAGTGGTGAGTTCGTTCGCCGGGGAGCATATCTGTCTGCTGGAAGCAAACTATATCGTCCGAAGGCCCCGGG
>DATFLS010000223.1:0-2277 GCA_035267465.1 bacterium | reverse complement strand
AACTATCATTGTCTCATTGCCGCTCGGGATTAGTGCGGCATTTTATCTTGAGGAATTCGCGCCGAAGAACCGGCTTACCGAAATTATCAATATCAATATTGCGAACCTGGCGGCGGTACCGTCGATTGTCTACGGTATTCTGGGGCTCACGCTGTTTGTGCGTGCATTTGCCCTGGGACGATCGGTGTTGGCGGGCGCACTAACCATGGGTTTGTTGATTCTTCCGATTATCATTATCGCCTCCAGAGAAGCCATCCGGGGAGTGCCGGGTTCGATTCGGGAAGCGTCCATGGGATTAGGAGCCACCCGCTGGCAGACCGTGCGACATCATGTGTTCCCCCGGGCATTTCCGGGAATTCTGACCGGGACCATTCTGGCCCTCTCCCGGGCAGTCGGCGAAACCGCACCGCTGATTATGATTGGCGCCCTGACTTTCGTGCCGTATGTCCCCGGCAATATCGAAACCATCCGGGATGTCATCGCCGATCCAATCGCCCTGATCACTTTCGCGCCAATGGATGGGTTCACCGTGCTGCCGATACAGATTTTTAACTGGGTTTCCCGGCCACAACAGGAATTTCACGTTGCCGCCGCCGCTGCTATTGTTGTATTATTGGTTATATTACTGACGATGAATGCGCTGGCTATTTATCTGCGGAATCGGTTTGAAAAGAAAGGACCCCAGAATCGATGACGGATGCGTTTCCTGCAAATCGGGGTCATGATAGCACTCCGATCAAAATGGAGAGCCGGGATCTTTCCTTGTATTATGGGAAGAATCTGGCGATTAGGACCATCTCCATGAAAATTTACGAGCAAACAATTACGGCACTGATCGGACCGTCCGGTTGCGGGAAAAGTACCTTGCTGAGAAGTTTTAACCGGATGAACGAATTGATTCCGGGCGTCCGTATCGAGGGGAAAATTCTGTTTCACGGTGAAGATCTGAACGCGAAAGATGTGGATCCGGTGGCAGTGCGGAGACGGATCGGTATGGTCTTCCAGAAACCGAATCCCTTTCCGAAATCCATCTATGATAATGTCGCCTTCGGACCACGTATCTATGGCTACAAGGGAGATCTGGACACTCTGGTCGAACAGTCGCTGCGGGCCGCGGCACTGTGGGACGAAGTGAAAGACAAACTTGGAACTAACGGATTGGAATTATCAGGAGGACAGCAGCAGCGGTTATGCATTGCCCGGACCATAGCGGTGGAACCGGAAGTCATTTTGATGGATGAGCCAACCTCCGCTCTGGATCCGATCGCTGCCGGAAAAATTGAAGATCTCCTGCAGGAGCTCAAGGAACAGTATACTATCTTAATAGTTACACATAACATGCAGCAAGCCGCTCGGGTGAGCGATCTTACCGCGTACATGATGATCGAAGAGGAAGACCGCAGTGGTGTCCTGGTTGAATACAATCGGACGAATGAACTATTTACGAACCCGATTATGGAGAGCACTCAGGACTATATCACCGGGCGATTTGGCTAAACCGAATCGGATAGAATACCATGACAAAGCGCTTTATAAAAGAACTGGATCGACTCCGGGAGATGCTCCTCGAGATGGGGAGTCTGGTTGAGGAGCAAACGCGGGATGCCATCAGTGCACTGTTCGCATATGATGTTGACAAAGCCGAAGCACTGATCCGGAAAGATGAGAAGATTGACTCGCTGGAAATCACCGTCGACCAGATATGCGAGGAGATTATCGCACTTTCCCAGCCGGTGGCAGCGGATCTCCGATTGATTGTCGCCGGTTTTAAGATGGCCAACGATCTGGAACGGATGGGAGATCAGGCTAAAAATATTGCAATTCAGGTCGTCCATATGGACCCGGTGGATGGCCCGGTACTCAAGCAGATGCGTATTGACGTCATGTCGGAATTTGTGAAGGATATGGTTTCCGATTCGCTGGATTCATTTGTCCACGGTGACGCGCCTCAGGCGAAAAGCGTGTGTGATATGGATGATGAAGTTGATGATATCAACCGATTTCTCATAGAAAAGTTCAGTGAATCGAATGGGTTTAGTCTTACGTATTCCCAGCGAGTCAACCTGCTTATTATTGCCCAGAACCTGGAACGCATTGCAGATCTGGCCACAAATATCGCCGAAGATGTTATATTTCTGGTGAAAGCGAAGGTAATCAAGCATGGCCATGAAAAATTCACTGAATAATTGGTACATCACCGTCAGATTATCCTGAATACGATAACGAAATGTGAACAATATTCGAAATTGATCTATGAAAACTCTATACACTTGTACA